>CALGTJ010000413.1 GCA_937901435.1 uncultured Rhodobacter sp.
ATGAGAATGCTGGCGGTTCAGAGCTTTGTGGCCAGTTTGCATCAATCTTTTGCTGACATTGAGATCGCCGCGCAAGATATTGAGGTTGCATTAGAATCCCTTCCAGATGCAGGTATTGTCTTCCACTGCATAGGCTTCAAAAAACTGAGTGACACCGGGTGCTGCGACGCCATGAACGGTTCGCGCATCCGCAAGCGAGATGATTACCTGGCTCGGCAGGGCGCCTGTTGAATTGAATCGAGTCAGCGCGAATCCCGCACACAGCGCATCCATATCGGCAATCGCCGTCTCTAAAGACACTGTTCCGCCGTCACGCGCGATCTGTGGCGCGACAAATCGAAACCGCCATGTCATGCCATCATAATTGTCGGGCTCTATCAGCCGCTCGAGAAACTCAACGGGCTGACCAGAGGGCACGTCGACCGCCTCGGCCTGTGCCGCCCCCGCGCCCAACTCTACCATAGCCGCAGATAGGCCAAAGGCGATCGCATGACACCCCTCCCTCATCCCTTTCGCCCTCTTTTGATCCAGACCCGTTTGCGGCCCCTTCCCTGCGTCAGAACCCTGACCGGGCCAAGCCGGTTCAGAACGCGCTTTTCATCCTGAAATTGCATTCCACGGATATCAAGGATGATCGACCCACCCGGCACCACGCCAAAGCGGAAGAACGGCATATACATATCGACCGGATAATGAAAGCCGCAGGACAGGAAACTGAAAG
Source organism: uncultured Rhodobacter sp. (assembly GCA_937901435.1). The sequence goes on from CALGTJ010000413.1 coordinate 722, forward strand.
CAAGATCAACATGTTCTGTGTCGTCGGGGTCTTCTTTTTCTGGGTTCCAGGTGGTGATCTGGCGGTCGTCGACCCCGTTGGCGGCCAAAAAGGCACGCCCGGTTTGCAGGTTCGTATAGGCCGCGCCCTCTTGCTGGAATCCGAAATGCCGATGCTCGTTTTCTTCAACGTCGATCAACAACAGATCGCAGCCATACCGGTGGTGCAGGAACAGATCGAAAAACGCATAGCCACACCCGATATCGGCAATCCGTTTGGGCCGGATCTTGTCCAGCACAGGCACCAGACCTTCGAATTCGGTTCTGATCGTCTGGACAGCCCGCTGTGCCAGAACCGCCCCCTGCGTCGTCACGATCTCGTCCAATGGCCCCGAGTCACCCTCT
>CALGTJ010000414.1 GCA_937901435.1 uncultured Rhodobacter sp.
CTGACAAGATCTGCCGGATAAACGGCCAAACAACTTGATTTCAGCACAAATCAACGCAATGATAAATTCATGAACTCTGTGACAACGTTTAGCCCCGCCCAGTCCGTCGAACAAGTTGCCTTCCAGCGCACAGAATTAAGCGTAATCTTATCGCTCTACGGTCGCATGGTTGCCGCAGGCGAATGGCGGGATTACGGCATTTCATGCCTGCGTGAGGTGGCGGTCTTTTCAATATTCAGACGCACCGCCGAGTACCCGCTGTACCGGATCGAAAAGCGCCCAAAACTGCGCAATCGTCAAGGTCAATATGCGGTAATCGGTATGGATGGCCATATCATTAAACGCGGCAGTGACCTTAAAACCGTCCTGCGCGTGTTGGAGCGCAAGCTCATCCGCGCTGTCGAGGAATAAGTCATGCTCACGGTCTGGGGGCGCAGCTCGTCTTCGAATGTACAGGCCTTGATGTGGTGCCTTGCAGAATAGGATTTACCGGTTCAAAGACACAATATAGGCGGCAGATTTGGTGGCACAAACAGCACCCAGTTTACTGCATTGAACCCCAATCAGACCATTCCGGTTTTGCAAGACGGGACCGGTCCGCCCATCTGGAAATCTTGTGCGATTCTCAGGTACCTGTGTAGCAAATACGCCAAGCCCCCCTTTTGACCAACCGAGATCGAGCACCAATCGCAAGTTGATTAATGGGCCGAATGGGCAAAGATCAACATTGCATTATCCTTCACAGGACCGGTGTTTTGGCGAGTCATCCGCACCGCAGTAGCCGACCACAACCGGCCCGCCATTCGTGCCGCCGTCACCGCGCTTGAGCACAAACTTGCAATCGCCGAAGCACAATTAGGACGCAACAAATTTCTGGCAGGCAACAGCTTTTGTCTCGCCGATGTTCAATTCGGTCATATCCTATACCGCTACTATGATATCGAAATCACCCGAAAAGCGTTACCAAATCTGGCACGCTAATACGGGGGTCTTACCCAAAGGCTGGCCTATCGGGACCATGTGATGTTGGGCTATGACGACCTGCGTGTATCTTGAAACAACCTGCTGCCCGACCCAGGCAGATAGATCCCCAGCTCTACACCTGAGCCGCCATCTGGCACAAAAGTTCGAACATAATCGAAACCCCCAGAAAAGCGGTGCCACCAGATTGATCAAACGGTGGTGAGACCTCAACCATATCCGCGCCCACGATCCGCACGCCCTGTAACTCGCGCACCACCTGCAGCGCCTGATAGCTATTGGGCCCGCCCACTTCCGGCGTGCCGGTACCCGGTGCAAATGTCGGGTCTACGAAATCGATATCATACGAAATATAAGTATCGCCAGTGCCTGCAATTTCGCGGGCTTCTTGCATAACGTCAGGCACACCGCGATCAAAAAACTCCTCTATCGGAATGATACGAATCCCCTCTGCCTTGGCAAAATCGTAATCTTCTGAATCGTATTGGGTTCCGCGAATGCCAATCTGGACCATCCGTTTGGGATCGAGAAACCCCTCTTCGACAGCGCGGCGGAACGGCGTGCCATGAGTGTACAGCGACCCGTTAAAATAGCTGTTAAACAAATCCGTGTGACTGTCAAAATGGATCATCCCGACGGGGGCATCCTGCGCCAGTGCTTTCAGGACTGGCAGTGACGTCAGATGATCCCCCCCCGCAGTTAAAG
>CALGTJ010000415.1 GCA_937901435.1 uncultured Rhodobacter sp.
TGCAAATGCTTAAATATTGCGCTCTGACGCGCAAGTAACCGCTTTTGGGCGTCAAAACCTTTGATCCTTGCGATTTTCAGTCAAAAAAAGGGGATGAGCGGGCCAAAATTAACCACATTGTCACTCTTAAATTGTCTAACTTGTCACCGGGGGCCGAAATTTGAACGGCTTAGTCATGTTGCTTGCACCGATAGACACTTTTCTTGCGCTCGTCAGCCTGCTTGTCCTTTTGGGGTCAATGCTGGGGTCTGGGTTCATGTATCTCGCACGGGATGAGACCGACCATGTGCCGCGCGGCGCGTCAAAATATGGCGATGACTGGCGCGGCCCGCGTCAGAACACAACGCTGTACAAAACCAACCCACCAGCACAGGCCAGCGGCGCAGGGCGCCTTTTGGGGGTGGCGTGGATCACCGCAGTAGGTTTTGTGGCTGGGTTCGTCGCAATCTTTTCAATGCAAAGCCCTTGGCCCATTCAAACCGACCTGAGGCATCTCGCCGCCAGCCTGCATTGCAGCGCGGCCGACCTCCTTGACCTACGTCAGGCGCAAATCGGCCAGCCTGGGTATCACCCCCGCCTTGATCCGGATGGCAACGGCATCGCCTGCGACATCGCGCCAGTCGAGATTGCGCAAATCCCTGCCGAATTGACGCGATCCTTGTCGAACGCCTCGCTGGTTTGGCCAACGCAATCAAAGCAGTAGCAACATCGCGTGTCACGTGGCGATGAAATTCACACCTGACATGCGCTCGATTTCATACACGTCGTCCTCGTAGCGTGCCGTGATCTCGTCGATCAGGTCCGGGGTCCAACCGGGCAGGTCAATGTCTTCTTCTAAAGCGTCATCCATGGCAAATTTATCCAGAAACGCCGCGAAAACCCGCCGTCTCTGGATTTCATGCTGGGGATTATGGGTCGAAAGATAAGTTTTCATCCGCGCGAACCCGTCATCGGTCATAATCGATTTGAGCAATTCGAACTCACCCGCCAAGGCGATATCCGGGTCCGCGTCGGAAATTTCCCGCAAGACCGTCGGCCAGATCAACGGCGTGTCCTCGTTACACCAGACGGTGATTGGACAACCGGGATTGAAAGTCTGAATGTCTTTGATCACCTCGCTCCAGCGCATGTTGCGGGGGTCTACACCACTGACAAATTCGTCGTAATTGTCCGTTTTGGCCAATTTCATCGCCGCGGGCACAAAACTGGCCGGGTTGCGGATCGACAAAAAGAACTCGCAGGGATTTTCCGGAAATAGATAGCGCAGCCAAGTCGTACGCGGCGCGGTCTTGGAATAGAGGCGCGAATTGGCAAATATCCAGCGCGGTTTGGACAGGAAGTCCTCGTGCCCCATAATCACCCGCTCTGTCGGATAGCCCATCAAGAGCGTTTCAAACAGCTCCTGCTGTTCGGCCTCTGGCATTGGTTCGCCTTGATATTTCTGGATAATATCCGTCAACAACGTCCGATATCTTCGAGGGCGCGGCACAATGATCTTACGCTTGTTAAGGTCATCGCCATTCACCATCAAAGACCGGATCAACAGGCTTTCATCGGTGCAATGCACGCCCAAATGGTACACAAAAGTGATTGCCGGACTGCCGAATTTCATTAGCCTGTATGCCTCCAACCTGCGCGGATCATATCGCCGTAACATTACTGTGAAATTAACTAATACGCAGGCGGCCCGGACGCAACCAATGCTCTAATCCGCCGCCCGCCCGTCTGGTGGTCCTGTGTTGAAAAAGAAATTCGGCGGCAGACTGGGATCAAAGACCCGATCCGGCACCACACGCGGACCATGCAAAAAGACATTCATGCCGAAATGACGGTGCATACGGGACAGTTGTTTCATCCGCTCTCCGCTTAGCGTCTCATAAAGCGCGCGGTAATCGGGTTGCGCCTGCAAATGTGCAATCTTGGCACGATGGGCGCTGACACAGGCCTCGTGCAGCGCGCCGATCTCGGGTAAAGCCTTGAGATCATTGATCCCTTGTTCCAGCGCAAAGGCGTGGCGCTGGATTGACAGGTCGCTTTCATCATTGTTGTTCATGCGAAACCAATAGGCCTCGCCCTGATCGCGCGACACATGGTTCACACGGCCCCGATCCCGCTTGACCAAAAAGCTCTCGACACTGCGCACCGCATAATGGTTCAGCGTCACAAGGTCGTAGCCATAGCTGTCGACCCCGCTGCGCCAGCCTTCCTTGTAAAACCGCGCGGGCATCGGCTGGCCGGACCCGTTGACCCACAAAGGCGTGCCCCCCAGATAGCCGCGCGGGCGGTGCACGCCGATCCCTTTGAACAGGCCCTGATTGCGAAACAGCGTCTTAAAGCCCCAGGCCTGATGCGGACGCCGGATCAGATGCGGCGCGCAGCGGGTGAATTGTTCGACAATCGGGCGATCCTCGAAAGCATCCACATCGCAATTGCCAAACAGCCGCCACGTCAACGAGATAAGGCCCGCCTCGCCCACCGCGTCGTAGAGATCGGGCAAACGGCCCCCACCCACATGGACGTTGATGAATTCATCCACATCCATAGAGATGATCCAGCCCGCGTTTTGCACAAGCGCCTCATCATCAGCCGCCAAAAGCGCCGATTGTTGCGGCTTGCCACCGGTCTCGCGAAACGGATTGTCACGCCGCTGAACGATCCCACAGGCCTGCAACGCGTCCAGCAGCGCGTCGGTGCCATCGTCGCAATCGTTTGTATAGACCAGAAAATCATCGACCCCGATCATCCGGTGATAGGCCAGCCACTCTAGAATGAACGGTCCTTCATTTTTCATGCAGGTGACAATCAGGGTGCGCCCGGTTGGCGGTGCCTGGGGTGTAAGTTTCGCAAGGACCTTGCGTTCCGGCGGGTTGACCGGGCTGTGACCAAAGACCTCTGCCGCGCGGATCAGCAAGCGTTTGTCCAGTTCCAACAGGTCCTTGTTGATCAATTCCGCAATCTCAGAGCCGGGAAACACCATCGACTGCGCCCGGTCATAAAGAAGAACCTCATCCGCAAGGATCGTGCCGCCCCCGACCCCCATCGGTGACAGGGTGACATCCTTGCCGACCCGCTTTGGCGCGATGGCCCAGCGATTGGGCGCGCGATTGCCCGGCACGGCGCGACAGATGTGATCGCCAAGCGCCGGGACCTCGCCACGCCGCACGCGCCATGGGAAAAGCATATCTCCCTGTAGCTGCACTACACCCGTATGGGACTGGCGGCAGGCCTCGAAGGCGTCAATGCCATCCTCTGGCGGGCGCAAAATATCGCAGGCATCCAAGGCAACAACCGCCCCCGCACGGGTCAGAAAACGCCATTTGAGCATGTCATAAACGCCCAACTGCGCCAGCGGCGACCGCCACGCGTCCGCCTGCCCCGCGCTGGTAGATTTGCTGCGTGGCGCAGTGGCCGGATCGCCAAGCGGCGGTGTCTCGGGCATGCCAAGCGGCAGATCGGCGGTGACCAGAATAACCCTTTTCAGTCCGTCCAGACCTGTCAGCGCCTCCTGCAACGCCGCGGCAAAGGCCGCACGTTCTGGCCCCGGCGCGGCGCGATCCAACAAAAGCAGCCCTTCGGCACAATGGTGGGTCACATGATAGGCCAGCCATTGCGCCACCTGTTCTGCCGTCTCGCCGTGGCGCATGGCCATCAGGACGTTGAGGTCGTCAAACAGCATGTTTTCGGGGCTGGCAGTCTGAAGCTCGATCGGTGTCCCGCCAAGCTGCAAAAGGACCGCGCCCTGTCCCTCTGGGGCCGTCCCGCTGGCGGTCAGATTGCCTGCGATCATCTCGAAAGACTGCAGCTGGCGGCTCGCCTCGGCGCCTCCGGTCAGCTGGTCTGTCGGCGTGCCCCGCACAAAACACACCCGCAGGGCGGTGCCAAAGGGCGTGGGCCAGCGCAACGCATCGACGACGCCAACCCCGCCAAAAGATTGCGCACACAGGCTGCGGGTCTGAAAAATATCAGCCGTCCTCAAGAGGATCCTTCTGAACGGGGAACCTGCTGATAACGTTGAATGAGTTCGCCAACAACCGACCGGGGCAACGGCACGCTTGTCGCCGCCAACAACAGACGCCCATAGAGTTTCAACGACGCCTCATCGCGCAGGATCGCCTCGAAGCTGGCGTGGTGATGGGCGTGAGCAGCCGCGTGCAGATCGCGCAAGCCGTGTATCTTAACCATCTGCGACAGCACCTCTGCCGTCCCGGCCTCAAACCGAGTGATAGAGGTGTCTTCGACCGTATTAAAGTTGCGCTCGACCCAATAGGTCAGGTCAATCGGCTTGCCCCATCGGTTGGGCAGCCCGCGCGCGCGTTTGACCATAAAGCTTTGCGCAGAGCGCACGGAATAATGGTTCAACTGCACAAGATCCGCGCTCTCGGGCATTCCAAACAAGGTCAGTCGATGTTCGGCAGCCGCAAATTCTGCGGGCATTTGCGCACCAGCGCTATCGCGCCAGACGGCAGTCCGATCCTTTTTCAGGCGTGGGCGATGCACGCCAATCTGGCGAAACGGACCTTTTGCGCGGAACAGCGTTTTAAACTGGCGCGCGCCGACCGGATAGTCGCATCCCAAAGGCGCACAGCGGGTAAAGGTCTCGCAGGTCGGCCTGTCCGTCAGCCGCGCCTGCCCGTTGTGCCCGAACAAGCGCCACGGCAGGGTGATCGCATCGGCCTCGCCCATCTGCGCAATCAATTCATCCAAACTCGCAAGCGGCGCCGTGAGATTAACGAATTCGTCACTGTCCACACAGAGGATCCAATCGGCTTTTTTGCGCAATGGATGATCCCACGCCGCCTTTAGGGCGCTCCATTGCACCGACTTTCCCGGCTCTGCCGGATTGGCAACATGTGTCACGCCAAAGGCCCCGAGAGCGTCCAGCATCACCTCCGTGCCATCCGCGCAATCATTTGTGAACAATAGAAAATCTGTCACACCGATGGATCGGTGATGGGCAATCCATTCCAGGATATGCGGACCCTCGTCCCGCAAGGCGGAAACCAGCAAGATGGTCATCCTGTTGCGCTACTGCCCCTGTCGTTCATTGCGTTTCTGCGACGCATTCGTGTTTCATTGTGTATTGTTTCCAATACCGCATAGTTGCGAAAAAAGCACGAGGCAATGTGGCATGAGTAAAGACTATGAAATCGGCGCGCTTTGGATTGGGGGCTCTCTGAGCTTTCTAGAGCAGTTGTGCCTTAAGTCCTTCGTCGATGCCGGACATCACGTCAAGCTGTTCACCTATGGTGAGGTCCAGCGCGTGCCGGACGGGATCGAGATCGTCGACGGCAACACGGTGCTGGAAACGCGCGAAACGCTGGTTCACAAGCGCACCGGATCGCCTGCGCTGCAATCAGACCTGTTTCGCTATCACCTGCTGGCCAAGAATGATCGCATGATCTGGGCCGACACCGATGCCTATTGTGTCAAACCCTTTACCACGCCCAACGGTCATTTCTATGCATGGGAAAGTGCGCATCAGGTTAATGGTGGCGTGCTGGGCCTGCCGCAGGATAGCGAGACGTTGCGCGAATTGCTCGACTTTACCGCCGATGAATATGCCATCCCCGAATGGCTGCCTCAGGCACAACAGGCCGAGATGCGCGCCGCCGCCGAGGCTGGCACACCAGTTCATTCCGGCGAGCAGGCATGGGGTGTCTGGGGGCCCCGCGCGATCACGCATTTTCTGCACAAGACCGGCGAAATCAAATATGCCCTGCCCCGCGAGGCTCTGTATCCTGTGTCCTTCAAGGATCGTCGTCTGATGCTAAGGCAAGACGGCAATGCAGAACGGTTTCTGACGCCAGACACGTTCTCGATCCATTTATACGGGCGGCGGATGCGTCAACGTCTGGTTATGGTCGAGGGCGGAGAGCCGCATCCAGAGTCCCTGATCGGTCGGCTTTTGACCAAACATGACGTCAAACCCTCTGACGCCCCCCTGCCCCAACCGCCAAAGAAACCCGAACGCCTGACACCCGAAGACAGACGGGGGCGCGGCCAGCTGAACCTGACCGATCTGGCCGATGCGCACGGATCTGATCGCGGCTCTGCCCGGCATGGCTATACAGACCTTTACCACATGCTGTTCCAACCTCTGCGCCTGCGTAAATTGCACATCGCGCTGGTCGGGCTGGACGGTGGCGCATCTGTGTCCAATCCAGAGATTTGGGCGACAGAGGCGCAAAAGTCGCTAGAAATGTGGTTGAGTTACTTTCCCAAAGCCCAGTTCACCTGTTTTGATCGCGCCCAAAAGGCCCCCCTCACAGATGAGCGTGTGCAGTATCATCAGGTCTCGCTAGAGGACGTGGACGAAATCGCAGACCTGCGCGACGACAGCTATGACATCGTGATGGATGACGCCACCCACGCCAGCCATCACCAGCAAAACGCGCTGCTTGCCCTGTTTCCCAAGCTGAATTCCGGTGGGCTTTACCTGATGGAAGACCTGCGCAGTCAGCCTGCGCCATTGGAAGAACAAGGTCTGGTCAAAACTGCGGCGTTATTTAATGGCTATCTGGAAACTGGAATTTTCGATCATCCAAAGGATGCAACAGCCGCAGATCTTAACGAGATGCGGGCCGATATATCAGGTTGCTTTGTCTTTCAGGCAAAGTTTCAAAAACATAGGCGCGATCAAATGCTTGTCCTGCACAAGCGTTAGGGGCGCTGCTGCGTAAGAGGTAAGCATGGCCGCAGATCTGGCGGAACCGAAAGAGATCGACTCGGCAGAGGCCGTGATTGCGCTCTTGACAGAAGATCTTGGTGAAAGCGGGTTCCAGCACGTGTTGGACGAACAGCATCAGGCCATCTATATCTCTCGCGGGCCGAAATTGCTGGTAATGTTCCAGCAATTTGACGACGCGGTTCGAGACGCCAAACTTGGCGGTCCCGTGGGTCTCGATTTCGTTGACGACAAAAATTACTCGCTGCTGTATCTCGGCGCCCGCGCACCAACCTGGTTCCGTGCAAACAGCCTTTATGAATTCTTTGATGACCTCGTAGATGATTGTTTTTTCGAAGATTTCGATCAGGTGATGTTCTACGGGGCGGGCATCGGTGCCTATGCCGCCTGCGCCTATTCCGTCGCCGCGCCGGGCGCTCAAGTCCTTGCAATCGCGCCGCAAGCCACGCTTGATATGGACCGGGTCGGCTGGGACAAACGGTTCCCGAAAGGGCGTGTTCTAGACTTCTGTGGGCGCTATGGCTACGCCCCGGACATGCTGGAAGGATCCGCGCAAGCCTTTGTTTTATTTGATCCATTCAGCACATTGGATCATGTGCATGCCAGTTTGTTTCATGGACCAAACATTGCGCGTTTCAAATGTCGTCATCTTAATGGTATGATAGAACCTGCGCTGCGAGAGATGGATATTCTCCATCGCATCATCGCCGCCTGTGCTGATGGCGAACTGACCCACGAATGCTTTTTTCACGTGCTGCGCGCACGACGCGAGCACACGAGGTATCTGCGCACACTGCTGTATTCACTCGACAAAAAAGGGGAAACCCTGCGTGTCGCTCTTTTATGCAAGGCCGTCCTTGCCCGTCGTAGTGGCCCTGTGTTCCGCAAAAGCCTTGCCGCGGCCGAGAAACGCTTACATGATCTGGGCCAAAGACCTAGTTGGCTACGCGATCCTGACGCCCGCCCCTTTACGCAAGAGACTTCAGAGCCACCAGAAGACGCGTAACCTCGGTCAGTTGCGCCTCTGTGAAGGCCGGAATTCCCGGCCCTGCTGTATCATGCTCTAAATCTGCGGTATCAAAAAGCTGCGCCTGATCGGGGAAAAACCGTGCGCAAAGTGTCGAGTTTCCCTTGTCATGCGCTGCCAGATAGGCGCGGCGCTCTGTCTGGCTTAAAATGGGGCCACGATCCTTTGGATCCTGAGGAAACTTTGCTGCCAAATTGCGCTGTAAGCGCCGCGGATCAGCCAGCCCCGCCGCAGCGGCCGCTTGCAACAATTGCACGCGGTGTATCCCCGGAGAGACATTGTTATCTGCCGATTCCTCTGGTTCAGGCGGGTCCAGCCCCAGCAGAGCATATACGTCCGACACAACATCCCCGCCCGTAAGGCGCGGTCGTTCCAAAATGCGCGGAACCAACGTGACGCCTGCCAGATCCTGCCACGGGGCAAGCTGTGCTGCATAGTCTGACCCGCTGCCAGAAAAGCGTTCGATAAAGGCGTCGATGGATCCCAAAAAGCGCAGGTTTTTCGCTTTCTGCAAGTATTTTGCCTCGATATACTTATCCTGACGCCGCAAATAGGTAAGCACTTTCAGTGATTTAACCTTCAACACGGGCAATACGGCAAACAAGGCCTCAGGCGTCATGCCGTAGAACATCTCGCTGGACAGAAACGCGCGCGAGGTCTCGCATGTTTCAAGGGCAGTGTTCAAATTTGCCGCCATCTTACCCAGATCATCGCGTGATTTGTTCATCGCGACGGCCAGATCATTGCAACTGGTTTTCCCTTTCGGGGTCACATAGGTCACCCCCTGCGCGGCCAAAGCCTCGCGGTGGGTCAGCAGGTGCTTTTGCAATGTCGATGTGCCGGACTTGGGCAAGCCGATGTGCAACCAAATTTCGGCAGGCATTTATCCGGCCATCAAATCAGGAACTTGCGCAATCCGGTCAAAGATTTCCTGCGGCACCTTATCAGGACCTTCGGTCATCATCTTACGGTTCAACAGGTTTAAGTGGCGCGAGATCATCTGCATCCGGGGAGAGGTGATTTCCTCAAAAAAGGCCGCGGTGTCCTGACGGCTCAGCAGGTCCCTGATCTTTGCCCTATGCCCGGCGACCGCCTCTGTCTGACGCGTTTTCATGCCGCGTAACGCCAGCAGGCTGTCATATTCGGCACGCGCACGCGGCAAGTGGCGCAGGATACTATCATCCCGCTCCATATTGAAATTCATCCGCAGCCAATAGGCCAGACCCTGATCCCGATCCACATGGTTGACGCGGCCACGGTCCTTTTTGACCACAAAACTTTCGGCAGAGCGCACAGCATAGTGGTTCAGCGTCACCAGATCATAGCCATGGGAATGGGTACCAAAGCGCCAACCATCCTTGACGAATTTATCCAGCACAGGCCGACCACACCCGTCGATCCAATCGAGATCCTCGGCGGCCTTATCCAAATTATTGGGGCGATGCACACCGATCCGGGTCAGCTTGCCCGCCACATGGGGACCTTTGGTCGAAAACATCGACTTGACGGCCCAAGCCTGCACCGGGCTGGGGCAAAATTTTGGTGCGCAATGGGTGAATTGCGCAGAGACGAAATCGTCTTTGTACTCAACCACATCCCCGTTGCCAAACAACCGCCACTGCATAGAGATCACGTCAAATGACCCTGCCGCCTTGAACAGCGCGTCCAGCGTGCCATCACCCACATGCACATTCACAAACTCATCCACGTCGCTGACCATGACCCAGTCGGCGTCGCGCACGATGTCCAGATCCTCGGCAAAGCGCAAAGCGCCCTTCTGCGGGTTATGATCGCCGGGTATGTCCAGATAGGGGTTGTCCATCCGGGTCAGAATGCCGTGTTTTTGCAGGGTATCCAGCATCTCGACCGTGCCGTCGTCACAATCATTGGTGAAGACAAGAAAATCGGTGAAGCCGATAGAGCGATGATAGGCGACCCATTCAAGAATAAACGGGGCTTCGTTTTTCATACAGGTGATGATCAGTCGCTTTTGCGTCATTCGCCCTACTCCGCCGCCTGCTTTTGCGTCTTTGCCAACTCGCCCTTCAACCGATCCAAAGAGCGGGCAATATTCTTGGCGTCACGCCGTTTCAGCGTGTATTCACAGACCCTTATCGCACTGCGCAGTTTTCCGCGTTTTTCAGCCTCCATCAAAATATCATGTTGGAACCTTGGTAAATCACGTCGGTTACGGAAGAGTTTATAAAACAGCGCTGGCGTCAGTGAATTATCCGCCGCCGCGAACAAAAGCGGTTTCAACATCCCCATAAGCACGAAGGCATTCGGCAATTGATGCCCCATAAAGGGCGTTTTCAGATGTGTGATACGATCGCCTTTGATACGGCTCACCTGTTCCCGGTCCGGCTCGAAATAGGGGTCAGAGATGATCGTGGTGGTGCCCGCCTTTTGCAACACGTTGGCCGCATCGTTAAACCGCCCCTTCCAGTCCAGTTTCGCGGTCCAGCCCCAGCGATTGTCGCGTGGCAGGATGTCCCGGTTGAGCGTTGATTGCGGTGCGATGGCCAATACATTGGCCCCCGGCGCACATTGTGAATAGACCAGCGCGCCATAGCCCCCCATAGAGGCACCGTAAAACAGAACCTCATCAAATTGCTCAAAGAATCCCTGATCGCGAAGCGATTCAAATGCGTCATGCACAAAGTCGTGGCGGAACCAGTTGCGCTGCGTGCCCATCACGCCAAGCACGGAACAGCCCATGTCTTTCCACACGACCTTGAACCCCCAAGGCCAACGCGGCCCCTCTTCGCGTACGTTCGAGATATTGTCGAACACCACGACCAACCGTTTAGAGCGCGGCGCGAACAATACCGCGTTTTCCGGGCCTTCCCAAAGGAAGCCATGCGTCTTGGCCGCAAAGGCGCGTGCCTCGTCAAAGCGGTCATGCACGAGCGTGTCAGACACAGAAGCCGGGGCCTTGATCAGACGCAGGCTGGTAAGTGGCTCGGGCCGTTTGAAGGTCAGGTTGATTTTACCAGCGGGTGCGGCGGCGGGTGCCGGTTTTGCCGTCGACAAAGACGCGGGATCCTGTTTTTTCGGTTCTCTCTGTGTGGTCTGCGCGGTCGCCATTGCGTTTGCCGTTTCAAGCGCGGTCTGCTGGCGGGCCTTTTCGCTGTTTTGTTCTGCCTCTGCGGCAAGGGAAATTTCCAGCGCGTCGGGGCGTTTCACCAGAGTCAGATCGTCAAACAACTGTTTGTAATCCGGCTTCTCCTGAAGGCTTTTGATCTTGTCCTTGTGCAAGACCACCGCCTCTTCGTGCATTGCGGCCAGTTGTGGATCGGCGCGCAGCTTGTCCAGTTCCTTGTACATATCCGGCAAGCGCGCGAGGATACGGTCGTCGGTCTCGGTCGCATAATTGCGGCGCATCCAATAGTCGATGCCCTGATCATGTTCCGTATGGTTGATCCGCCCCCTGTCGCGTTTGACCAGAAGGCTTTCAGCCGAGCGCAGGATATAGTGGTTCAGCGTCGCCAGACGATAGCCAAGCGAGCGTTTGGTCGAACGCCAGCCGTTGTTGGTTAACAGCATATCGGGCATCGCGCGGCCAGAGCCATTGACCCAGCGCACGTCGTTTTCTTCCCCTTCGTCGATGCCCAAAGGCCGATGCACCCCAATGCGCGTATAGGGCGCGCTGGCTTTGTTGAACATCGACTTGAAGCCCCAGCCAAGGCGTGGCTTGGGGATGAATTCAGGGGCACACTGGGTGAATTGCTCGACAATGGGGCGGTCTTCGTAGGCGTGGATGTCCTTGTTTCCAAAGAATTTCCACGTGAAAGAGATCACGTTGGGATAGTTCGAGGCGCGAAAGAGATCCGCGAATTTGCCATCACCCACATGAATGTTAACGAATTCGTCACAGTCGATGGTCAAGATCCAGTCAGCGGCGGCGTAACAGGCCTGCTTTGTGGCATCCTTCAGCGCAACCTGCTGTGGCTTCTTGCCAGAGGCGGGATCCCATGGGTTGTCCAACCGGGTGACGTAGTCCAACGCGCTTAGCCGGTCCAGCATCGCGTTGGTGTTATCGGTGCAATTGTTGGTATAGACCAGAAAATGATCGACACCGATAGAGCGGTGATAGGCGATCCATTCAAGGATAAACGGAGCCTCGTTCTTCATCGAGGTGACCACAAGGATCTTGTCGTTCCTGATCGGGGTCACGGGGTCCGCGAGGTAGCCCATGATATTGCCTGTGCGCCCCTCCAGCCCGTCGATCATCTGTTGATATTCAGGGCTTTGCACCGAGGGCATGACCGGCATTTCATCCAGCGCCGCCGGGCGGGTCAGGGTTACATTGAAGTTGGTCGAACGGATCGAGCCGGGTGTGTCATCGTCATCGTCATCCGCGTCATTTCGATAAGCCTTGACGGAGCCCTTCTTGAGCGGTGACCCGCTCTCGGCGTCCTTTGCGGCCTCTTGCGCTTCTTGCTCGGCGCGTTCTGCCAAAATAGACGCGGGTGGCTCGTCCGGGATCGGGGCCAGCGCCATGTCGATGTTGTGACGCGCCAGCGCGCGCCCCAGGAAACTGTCCGGATGGGCAAGCCCGCCCTCGTTGGTCACAATGCGGCGACGCAGACGGCGGTTCCACAGGTGAACGCCGTAGCAGCCGTCGTCGAGTTGCTCGTCGATCTTGAACCCGGGGTCCAGCAGGTCACGGCGATATTTGAACGAGATAGGAAAAAACGCCATCTGGGGCAGCACATGTTCCATCTCGCCGGTTTCAAACAGAAAATGCGTCAGAGCGGCGGGGCCCCAAACACCCCATTCCAGTTCCGACACATGCACAGGATTGCCCGCATCGCGTGCCGCCTCAAGCCGGGCTTTTTCCTCTGGCTTGGCCCATGGCGGGATGGGAAATTCGGTTTTGCACAGATCGTTCAGCCTGGCCAAGGTCTTGGAAAAGCGGGGCAATCCCAGCACGGCGTTACAGACCAGACGGCTCTCTTTTTCCCAGCCAAAGACCCATTGATCCTTGAAATCCCAAGGCCGCATGCACAGCATATCCGCGTCGACCCAGATCACATTCTGCAACTCGATCATGCGATAGCGAAAGGCATCCGCATGCACCGCAGGAGAGCCGGATTTGGCGTGGCGGATAAAATTGTCGTTTGGAAAGATCAGGTTGGCGTCGATCACTTCGACCCCTTCGGGCACGCCTGACGTTTCGCCATAGGTGTAAAGAATGGTTCGGTGCCCATGATCCACAAAGGATTTCAGACATACCTGCTCAATATAACTCAAAGAGCCGCCAATCCATAGCGACGCCACAATGGGTAAAGACATTCGTCTACTCTTTCTGTTCCTGCTCGGTCAGTTTTTCCGACCTATACCGCTCTGTCATTCGGTCATTTTTATGACGAGACGCCACAAGACCGTGACTTTTGAGAATCTTAGAGGTGGTCCTAGTTCTTCGACCACTTTGCGGCCCTGTTAAGGTGGATCAG
>CALGTJ010000416.1 GCA_937901435.1 uncultured Rhodobacter sp.
TGTGACAAGCTGCTGGATCTGCTGTTGCAGCGTGCCCTCATAGGCGGGATCTAGAAAAAACGCTTCGGCAGGGATCGCCATACTGGCCTCATGGCAAGGTCAATCTGGCGTTATCAGAAAGACCACATCATGTCATATGAAAATGATCACCAAAAGATTGGCCCCCTTCATCTGGCCAAAAATACCTCGGGGGTGTGGGGGCTGGCCCCCACCGATCGGATTTGCTGCGGCAAATCCGATCAAACCGACCCTAATCGCGCGGCTTTTCCATCTGCCACAGCAAATGGGTCTCTACCGCGGGCCATTCGGCGGCCGTCACCGAATAAACCGCCGTGTCGCGCAAGGATCCGTTCGGCATCACCATATGGGCGCGCAGGATCCCATCCAGCTTGGCCCCCAGACGTTCGATGGCGCGACGGCTTTGCACGTTCAGATAGTGCGTGCGCCATTCAACGGCGATGCAACCCAAATTGTCAAACGCATGGGTCAACAACATCAACTTGCATTCGGTATTCATATGCGAGCGTTGTACGGACGCCGACATCCACGTGGAGCCGATCTCGACCCGCTTGTTGGCCGCGTCGATGTTCATATAGGTGGTCATGCCGACCGCGCGCCCCGACGGATCCAGAACGGCAAAGGGCAGCATCGTGCCCTTGCCGACCAACCCCAGACGCCGGTCGATCTCTGCGCCCATCCCCTCTGGCGAGGGAATGGCTGTGTACCATAATTTATGCAAATCCCCGACCGACGACGCCAGATCAGCGGCATGGTCTTGGGACAGCGGGGCCAGCGTTGCGTGCTGGCCCTTTAGTGTGACCGGAGCGGGCCACATCTCTACTGGAACACTTTGGTCAGCGCCTTGTCGATGGCGTCGGTGATGTGGTCGATGTCATCGGCGGTGGCGATCAGCGCAGGCGAGAGGCACAGCGTGTTATTGAACCCGGGAAGCGAGCGGTTGGTGACCCCGATGATAACGCCTTGCGCCATGCAATCGGCGGCAACGGCCTGCGCCAGTTTCTCGTTGACGGGCTCTTTCGTCGTGCGATCCGCGACCAGTTCGGCCCCGCAAAACAGACCCTTGCCGCGCACATCGCCAATCACACGATGCTTTTCGGACAGGGCATTGAGGTTGTCGATCAGACGCGCGCCCATATCCAGCGTGTTCTGCAACAGGCCCTCATCCTCGATGATCTTCATATTCGCCAGCGCCGCGGCGGGACCAGCGGTGCAACCACCAAAGGTCGAGATATCGCGGAAATAGCTAAGCGGATCAGCCGCGTCATCCTTGAACATATCGAACACTTTTTCCGTAGTCACAGTGCAGGAAATCGCCGCATAGCCAGAGGCGACACCCTTGGCCATCGTCACAAAGTCAGGCTTTACGCCGTAGTTCTGATAGCCGAACCAGACGCCGGTGCGACCCACGCCGCAGACAACCTCGTCGATGTGGATCAGGATTTCGTATTTCTCGCAGATCTCCTGCACCCGCTCCCAATAACCGGGAGGCGGCGTGATGACGCCACCGCCAGCGGTCACAGGTTCGAGGCAGATCGCACCGATCGTGTCGGGGCCTTCGCGCAGGATCACCTCTTCGATCGCGTCAGCGGCGCGGCGGCCGTATTCTTCGCCCGTGACATCCCACTGTGCGCGGTATTCCAGGCAATGGGGCACCTCGACGAAGCCGGGCGTAAAGGGGCCGTACTGCGCGTTGCGTTGGGGCTGGCCACCTGCGGACAGGGCGGTAATGGTCGTGCCGTGGTAATCCCGCTCGCGATACAAGATCTTGGATTTTTTCCCACCATGATGACGCGCCGAAATCTGGCGCACCATCTTGAATACTTTCTCGTTCGCCTCGGACCCAGAGTTCGAATAATAGACGCGGGTCATACCGGGCATCTTGCTGATCAGGCGCTGTGCGAATTGCGACCCCGGAATAGAGCCCATCGACTGTGCGAAATAGTTCAGTTTCACCAGTTGATCGCGCACTGCATCGGCGATCTCGACCCGGCCATACCCGACGTTGACAGTCCACACACCGCCGGACACCGCGTCCAGATGCTCTTTGCCCAGCGCATCCCAGACGCGCATGCCTTTGCCTTCGACGATGATACGCGGGTCGACGGTTTCCAGCGATTTATGCTGCATCAGGTGATGCCAAAGATGATCGCGGTCGGCCTCGACAACCTCGGATATATCGTTCGGTGACAGTGTCATTTCCATGGGGCAGGACTCCTGAAGGGTCAAATAGGGGAAAACGATCAGACAAAGATGATTACCTAGGTTCACATCATAGAAGCGATTTGCGCAATAGGGCCAGTCCCCTCCACACCATGAGTCCAACCCAAGCCACCAGTCGCCCAACGGTTACGCCTAGCTATTACTCACAACACAAAAAAAATAAGCAAAAACTGCGCAGGGCATTCAAGGGCCACTTGGACCAACCATGTAAAAAATGTTCTGCTAGGCGCGGTACTATAGCGTCGCCCCATTGCGTTACAAAATTCATATGTTGGGAAGGTTTCTGTAACATTATATTTGCCGCATCGCCAGTTTCCTGCTATCGCTTGGTCATCCCGCCACACAGGAGGTGCCCCATGTATGCGCAAATGGTCAAATCCACAGGTTCTGCCGTCAAATCGCTTGACGAGATGACCCCGCAGGAACGCGCCTTTCAAGAGCGTGTCGATGCAGGCGAGCGCATCGAGCCGAAAGAGTGGATGCCGGATGGCTATCGCAAAACCCTGATCCGCCAGATCGGCCAGCACGCCCATTCTGAAATCGTCGGCCAATTGCCCGAAGGCAATTGGATCACCCGCGCGCCAACGCTGGAACGCAAGGCGATCCTGCTGGCCAAGGTGCAGGACGAGGCGGGGCACGGGCTGTACCTGTATTGTGCCGCGGAAACACTGGGCGTGTCGCGGGATGAGTTGTTCGAGGCGCTGCACGAAGGGCGGATGAAATATTCGTCGATCTTCAACTATCCCACCCTCACATGGGCCGATATCGGTGCCGTAGGCTGGCTGGTGGATGGTGCGGCCATCATGAATCAGGTGCCTCTGCAACGCTGTTCCTATGGCCCCTATGCGCGGGCTATGGTGCGGATCTGCAAGGAGGAAAGTTTTCATCAGCGTCAGGGTTTTGACATCATGATGAAGATGGCCAATGGCACACCAGAGCAGAAAGACATGGCGCAGGATGCGCTCAATCGCTTTTGGGGGCCGTCGCTGATGATGTTCGGCCCGTCAGACGAACATTCGGTTCATTCCGCGCAATCGATGGCGTGGAAAATCAAGATGAACGGCAATGACGAGTTGCGTCAGAAGTTCGTCGATCTGACAGCCCCGCAAGCCGAGTTCCTTGGCCTGACCATCCCCGACCCGGACCTGAAATGGAACGCAGAGCGCGGCCATTACGACTATTCCGAACCCGATTGGGACGAGTTTTTCGAGGTGCTGCGCGGCAATGGCCCCTGCAACAAGGAACGCCTTGGCGCGCGGGTCAAGGCGTGGGATGACGGCGCATGGGTCCGCGAAGGCCTGATGGCGAACGCGGCAAAGCGCCGTCCCATTGCAGCAGAGTAAGGCACTGATATGAAAAACGAAATCCCCCTTTGGGAAGTCTTCATCCGGGGTCAGCATGGTCTGAACCACCGCCATGTCGGCTCGCTTCATGCCGCCGATGCGCAACAGGCGATCCTTAACGCCCGCGACGTCTACACCCGGCGCAACGAGGGCGTGTCGATCTGGGTTGTGCCCTCGAACGCAATCAGCGCCAGCGCACCGTCGGACAAAGGCCCCCTGTTCGAGCCGTCCAACGACAAGATCTATCGCCACCCCACATTCTACGACATCCCCGACGACGTGGGGACGATGTAAATTATGCGGGACGAGGCGCTGTTTCAGCTGTTGTTGCGGCTGGGCGATAACGCTTTGATCCTTGGTCACAGGGTCAGCGAATGGTGCGGCCATGGCCCCTATCTTGAGGAAGATATCGCGCTGGCAAATACAGCCCTTGATCTGGTCGGTCAGGCGCAGCTTTGGCTGGGTCTGGCCGGAGAGGTCGAGGGCAAGGGGCGCAGTGCCGACAATCTCGCCTATCTGCGCGACGCCAGCGGCTTTCGCAACCTGCTGTTGGTCGAACGGCCCAACGGGCATTTCGGCCAAACCCTGATGCGCCAGTTCCTGTTCGATGCGTGGTCCCTGCCGATGCTGACCGCGCTTGGCGCATCGACCGACACCCGCGTGGGCGACATCGCGCGCAAGGCCGCCGTGGAAACCAGCTATCACCTTGAACGCTCGACCGATCTTTGCCTGCGTCTGGCCGATGGTACGCAAAAGAGCCACGACATGATGCAAGAAGCGCTGGACGACCTATGGCCCTACACGGGCGAGATGTTTCTGGGCGACGGCGTGGACACGGTGCTGGCCGACGATGGTCTTGCGCCCGATCCGACTGATTTGCGCGGCGCGTGGCAAAAGACGGTGCAGCAACTGGCAGATGTCGGAACCCTGACGCTGCCCGATGGCCAGTTTGCTCATAAGGGCGGCAAGACCGGACGCCATAGCGAGCATCTGGGGTATATTCTCAGCGACATGCAGTTCCTGCAACGGGCCTATCCGGGGGCCACATGGTAAGCCCAGAGACAACGCGCCCCTCGACGGATCAGATCCGCGCTTGGCTGGACATTGTGCCAGACCCGGAAATCCCGGTGATCTCACTGGTGGATCTGGGTGTGATCCGCGACGTTCAATGGGTGGGTGATACCTGTGAAATCACTGTATCCCCGACCTATTCCGGCTGCCCCGCCACGGCGGTGATCAATTTCGAAATCGAGGCCGCTCTGCGCCGCAACGGGGTCGAGAGCATCACGCTCAAACGCCAATTGTCCCCCCCTTGGACGACGAATTGGCTATCGGACAAGGGTCGCGCAAACCTTGAAGCCTACGGGATTGCGCCGCCGCAAGCGGCAGGCGGACCAAAACACTGCCCGCAATGCAAAAGCACCAATCTGGCAAAAGTCAGCCAGTTCGGCTCTACCCCCTGCAAGGCGCTCTGGCGCTGCGGGGATTGTCTGGAACCCTTTGACTATTTCAAGTGCATCTGATGGCAAGATTTCTTCCCCTGACCGTGACCGATATCCATAAAACCATCCGCGACGCGGTGGTGGTGACCCTGCTACCGGATGATCCTGCGGCTTTTGCCTTTACCCAAGGCCAGTATCTGAGCTTTCGCCATGACTTTGACGGGGTCGAACTGAGGCGCAATTACTCGATTTGCAGCGGTCTGGACGATGGCACCATCTCGGTCGGGATCAAGCGGGTCGATGGTGGGGCCTTTTCCACCTGGGCCAACACGGAATTGCGCGTGGGCGACAGGGTCGAGGCGATGCCCCCGGCGGGGCGGTTTTTCACGGCGATAGAGCCTGATACCGCGAGGCACTATCTTGGGTTTGCCGGGGGATCGGGGATTACACCCGTTCTATCGATCCTCAAGACGGTGCTGGCGCGAGAACCCCAGTCGCGCTTTACGCTGGTCTATGCCAATCGAGCGGTCCAGACGATCATGTTCCGCGAAGAGTTGGAGGACCTCAAGAACCTCTATCTGGGCAGGCTCAGCGTCATTCATATTCTGGAAACCGACAGTCAGGATATCGACCTGTTCACCGGGCGCGTGGACGCCGAGAAATGTGCAGGGCTGTTCAAACACTGGATCGATGTGGGGTCTGTCGATACCGCCTTTATCTGCGGACCAGAGCCGATGATGCTGGCCATTGTCGAGGCCTTGCAGGCCCATGGACTGAGCCGCGATCAGATCAAGTTCGAGTTGTTCCAGAGCGCGCAGCAAGGACGGTTGGACCGCCCCGCCGTCTCTATGGATCAGGCCGCCCTTGAGGCCGGGTGCGAAGCGATCGTGACGCTGGACGGGCGCACGCGGACCTTCCGCATCCCGCGCGACGGATCGCGGTTGCTGGACGCGGTGAATGCGCACGCGATGGACGCGCCGTTTTCTTGCCGGGCCGGAGTATGTTCGACCTGCCGCGCCAAGGTCATCGAGGGCGACGTAGAGATGGTCGCCAATCACGCGCTGGAAGACTACGAAGTGCGCGCGGGCTATGTGCTGACCTGTCAATCGGTTGTGCTGAGCGACCGTGTCGTGCTGGATTACGATCAGTAGCGACAGTTTTTTTAATGGATCGAATTGCGTTGCAATCCGATCCGCTGGGGGCCTTGCCCCAGACCCCCAGAGTATTTTTGCCAAGATGAAAGGCAAAGGCTTTGTTGTGGCAGATTGGGTTAGGGTTTCGGACGTTTGTCGATAACGCGGCGGGCTTTGCCTTGACTACGTTCGACATCGCCGGGGGCGAGCAGGTCGATGTCCGTCGAGATGCCGATCATGTCTTTGATCCGACGCGCGAATTTTTCTGCAAGGCCAGCGGTGTCACCACCGGGAAGCGGCTCGCAGAGGACACGCAGGGCGTCCATGCGACCCTTTTGGATCAGTTCGATCTGGAAATAGGGCGCAAGGCCGGGGGTCGCCAGCAGGGCCTCTTCGATCTGGGTGGGAAAGACATTGACGCCGCGCAGGATGATCATGTCGTCACTGCGCCCCGTGACCTTTTCCATCCGCCGCATCGAGCGCGCTGTGCCGGGCAAGAGGCGTGTCAGATCGCGGGTGCGATAGCGGATGATCGGCATCGCCTCTTTGGTGAGGGTGGTGAAGACCAGTTCGCCCAACTCGCCGTCCTCGACCAGTTCGCCGGTTTCGGGGTTGATGATTTCGGGCAGAAAGTGGTCCTCCCAGACATGCAGGCCGTCTTTGGTCTCGACACATTCATTTGCGACACCCGGCCCCATGACCTCTGATAGCCCGTAAATATCAACGGCATGCATGTCAAAGGCCGCCTCGACCTCTGCCCGCATGGCGTTGGTCCAGGGTTCCGCGCCGAAGATGCCCACATCCAGCGAAGAGGCGCGAGGATCAATGCCTTGGCGTCGGTATTCTTCGAGGATGTTGAGCATATAGGAGGGCGTGACAAGGATGGTCGAGGGCTTGAAATCCTCGATCAGCATCACCTGACGAGGGGTCATCCCACCCGAGACCGGAACCACGGTACAGCCCAGCTTTTCTGCCCCATAATGCGCGCCAAGGCCACCGGTGAACAACCCGTATCCATAGGCATTGTGCACCATATCACCGGGGCGTGTGCCGCTGGCTCGCAGGGAGCGCGCGACGAGGGTGGCCCATGTGTCGATGTCTTTCGCGGTATAGCCGACGACCGTGGGTTTGCCGGTGGTACCGGAAGAGGCATGAATGCGCGCCACCTGCGCACGCGGCACGGCGAGCATGTCAAAGGGGTAGTTCTGGCGCAAGTCGTCTTTGACGGTGAAGGGGAATTTCGCCAGATCATTCAGGGAGTTGAGGTCATCAGGATGAACGCCTTTTTCGTCAAAGCGGGCGCGGTACATGGGCACGTTGTCATAGGCATGGCGCAGGGACCAGCGCAGGCGATCCAGTTGTAGCGCCTCAATCTCGTCACGGCTGGCGATCTCTATCGGGTCAAGGCTGGCGCGGTCGGGGGTGAGGTCTTTCATGTGGCGCTATCCTCTTTGAAATGCTGGCCCGCAATGGTGCGGGAACAGCCGCGCATCTCTGCGATCACGGTGCCATCGGTGCGCATTACCTGCACGTCGTAAATGCCGCTGCGCCCGCGCAGACTGACCTCGCGGGCGGTGGCAGTCAACTGGTCGCCCAACAGGCCCGGCGCGATAAAGCTGATCGTGTTGTGCTGGGCGACGGCGAAGGCGTTATAGCTGTTACAGGCAAAGGCAAAGGCACTGTCGGCGAGGCTAAAGATCACGCCGCCGTGGCAGATATCATGTCCATTGGTGTGGTGCTTTTTGACCGTCAGCGTCGTGACGGCCGCACCCGGCGTGACCTGCGCCAGCGTCATGCCGACCCATTTGCTGGCGTCATCGCTGGCCCACATGGCCGCAGCACTGCGCGTCGCGCGTTCCTGTGCGGTGATCATCTGCGCGGTCCCCTCCCAAAGAATGCACGTCCGGTCGTTTAATACGTTACAAGAATTGCGCAAATCCCTCAAAACCTGTTACGTATTATGAGCACAGCGGGCGGTGACATTGCAAGCAGGAGATTGCGGGATGGGTGTACTTGAGGTTCAAAGTTTTGCGGTCGGGCGGTGGATCGCCCCGGACAGCAGCGCCCGCCAAATCTCTAGTGCCGTGACCGGAGAGGTGATTGCACAGGCCGGATCGGCGTTGGATGTGCAGGCGATGCTGGATCATGCGCGCGACGTCGGCGGGCCTGCGTTGCGGGCGATGACATTTCACGACCGCGCGCGGATGCTGAAGGCTTTGGCAAGCTATCTTGGCGCACGAAAACAGGCGCTGTATGATCTGAGCTTTGCTACGGGCGGGACGCAAAAGGATCACCTGATCGACGTCGATGGCGGGATTGGCGCGACCCTTGTTTTCGCCTCAAAGGGGCGGCGCGAGATGCCGGACGGGCATGTCTATATTGATGGCGCGGTCGAACAGTTTGGACGCAGCGGCAGCTTTGTCGGGCAGCATATTTGCGTTCCCAAACAAGGCGTTGCGATCCACATCAACGCCTTCAACTTTCCGGTCTGGGGAATGCTGGAAAAGCTGGCCCCGACTTTGCTGGCGGGGGTGCCTGCCCTTGTGAAACCAGCCACGGCCAGTTGTTATGTGACGCAAGCCGCGGTGCGAATGATGCTGGACAGCGGGCTTCTGCCTGAGGGCGCGCTGCAACTGATTTGTGGCGGAACGGGTGACCTGCTGGACCGGCTAACGGGTCAGGATGTGGTCAGCTTTACCGGCTCTGCCGCCACCGCGCTGACCCTGCACAGCACCCGTGCGATCCTGTCGGGCTCGGTGCCTTTTATTGCCGAACAGGACAGCCTGAACGCCTCGATCCTTGGGCCGGACGCCGTGCCCGGAACGCCGGAATTCGACCTGTTCATCAAGGAAGCCGCGCGCGAGATCACCACCAAAGCGGGGCAGAAATGCACCGCGATCCGTCGCATGATCGTGCCAGACCCGCAGCCCGTGATAGAGGCGTTGTCAGAGCATCTGAGCCGCATCATCATCGGCGATCCAAGACGCGAGGATGTCACCATGGGCGCGCTGATTTCGACGGCGCAGCGACGTGATGTACTTGAAAAGGCGGGCATTATCGCCAGCGAGGCTGAATTGGTCTATGACGGGGCATTGGATGTACTGGGGGCGGATGCCGAACAGGGCGCGTTCATGTCTCCCAAGCTGTTCTTCTGTGCGGACCCCGACAGCGCGCAGCAGGTCCATGCGACAGAGGCGTTTGGTCCTGTTTCCACAATATTGCCCTACCGCGACGTCGATCAAGCGATCGCGCTGGCCAATCGTGGTGGTGGCTCGCTGGTGGCCTCGGTTTTCACACATGACGGCGATGTGGCGCGTCAGATCGCGCTTGGCAGTGCTGCGCATCACGGGCGGCTCTATTTCAACAACCGCGACTCAGCACGCGAGGCCACCGGGCATGGCGCCCCCCTGCCCCATATGGTGCATGGCGGGCCGGGACGCGCGGGGGGCAGCGAGGAACAGGGCGGTATTCGTGGCGTGATGCATTACATGCAACGCACAGCGGTTCAGGGAAGCCCCGATATTCTGACAGCGATCACAGGCACTTGGGTGCCCGGCGCGGCAGAGGTCACAGGCCCCGCGCATCCCTTTCGCCGCAGTTTCAGCGATGTCCGGATTGGCGAGACCATTCACACCGCACCGCGCGTCGTGACGCTGGAGGATATCGAACATTTTGCCCATTTCACCGGGGATACGTTTTACGGCCACATGGATGAAGTGGCCGCCGCCGCAAACCCGTTCTTTCCCGGACGCGTCGCGCATGGCTACTTGTTGCTCAGCTTTGCGGCGGGGCTGTTTGTGGACCCCGATCCGGGGCCGGTTCTGGCAAATACAGGCCTTGATAATTTACGCTTTATGAAGCCGGTATCGCCCGGCGACAGCGTCAAGGTGCGTCTAACGGTCAAGCAAAAGACCAAGCGCAATGACGACTATGGCAAGGTGCGCTGGCATGTGAACCTGAGCAATCAGAACGATGAACAGGTCGCGCAATACGAATTACTGACGATGAACGCGATGTAGCGCCGTCCAAGCCGGTTAACCGCAGGCGACATCCCCGTCGGAATAGCTGCATTCACACAATGCCGCGCAATAAGTGGCACGCTCTTCGTCGTCGTCCATGATCATCTCGTTGTCGATCTGGCAAACGCGAAAACAAGCGGCGGGTCCATCCGACACCGTCACGCGGTGCAGCATGTCCTGCCAGAGCACACCTGTCGCATCAGCAGGCTGAATGCCCTGCGCGGCCACTTGGGACAGCATCATAACGCTGAGAACAGTCCATCCAAGGGCAATACGGCGCAAGGCTTTGTAAATGAGAGGCATAGCGGAGTTTTCCTGTTCTGGTCTATTTCTGATATCTGTCTGGCGAAAGCGCCAGAGCCCTGTTTGCCCAAGCGATCTTGGTTCATGCTGTCTTACTACGACTCCAGATACATAAACGTGGCCGTCGCCAGCGCGGCAGTTTTGGTCGACCCCGCCACACAGATTGTCACGCGGCACACGGCCAGCTTGCGTCCGTTGCTTTCCAGATCAACGCGGACGTCCACATCGCCACCCACCAAGGGCCGGATAAAGCGCACCGACATATCCGTGGTGGTACAGTTGCGAAACCGCCCGTTCGCCCCCGTAAGGGCCAGAACACAGGCAGTGTCGGCCACGGCGGCAATCGCCTGTCCACAGATCACGCCGACGCCCGGCCCGCCGCGCAACTCGATCCGCTCGTTCTTGGGCAGGCGCAACCGCGCGTGGGTCGGGCCCGTTTCGACCAGTTCCAGCCCCAGTTCCGCCACCCAGGGCGCAAAGCTATGGCCGATAATGGCAACGGTCTGCGACGGGGTTAGCGGATCGGTCATATTTTGGGCCTTTCGATTGCGCCCAACCAATCTGGCACCTCGCGGGCCCCGCGTCTATAAGCAAGCGATGGATACTCCCTCCTCCTCTGCGCCCAAGACGGCGATCCAAACCTTGGGTGCGCTGGGGGATCTGCGCGTCTGGTCGGTCATCATCACCATCTTTGGCGATGCGGTCATGCCGCGTGGCGGCAAGGTTTCGGCCACGGCTCTGGCGACGTTGACGGATCGACTGGGCATCAAACCAGAGGCGCTCCGTGTGGCCCTGTTCCGGCTGGGCAAAGACGGTTGGATCACCCGCAGCAAACGGGGGCGCAACAGCTATTACGCCCTGACCAAACGCGGACGAGAAACCTTTTTGCCCGCAAGCCGACGCATTTACGCCAAGGCCACCACGCTGAGCGGGCCTTGGCACATTGCCGCGCTTGGTCCGGGCACAGAGGCTGATCGCGCTGTCTGCGAGGACCGCCTGGCAGACATGGGGTATGTTCGCCTGACGCCGATGCTGTTCCTGGGTGCTGCCAACGGTCCCAAACCACCGTCCGAAGTGCTTGTGATCAGTGGAATTTTGCACCAGCTGCCCGATTGGGCGCACAACGCTCTGGCCCCGGACAGCCTGCAACAGGATTACGCCCGGCTGGAAACCGTCCTGCTTGACCTGTGCAAAGCCCCGCTTCCAAGAGACCCTGAAACCGCCGCCGCTCTACGCGTGCTGCTGGTGCATCAATGGCGGCGGATGCTGTTGCGACACGCCGATCTGCCGGCAGAGGTTTTACCCAAAAACTGGCGCGGCGAAGCCTGTCGGGCGCTGGTGTTGGGACTATACCAAGCCCTGTCAGAAACAGCCGACCCTTGGCTGGATAATATCATTCAAACAAGGGCTTAACTGCGAATCCGTCGCGTCGGCCAAGGCGTTTCGCAATCCATGATGAAAATCGAACGAATTCTTATGCCAAAATCCCTTGACGCCACCGCCACACTTTCGTACCACGCGCTCGGTTTAGGCGAAGTAGCTCAGGTGGTTAGAGCAGCGGAATCATAATCCGCGTGTCGGGGGTTCAAGTCCCTCCTTCGCTACCAATTATCTCATTGAAAGCAATGGGTTGCAAGTCTTCTTGCCGCACGAAAAAAACGTCTCTATAGTTAGACACAGTTAGACACTGCGCCTGAAACGTGGAGACGCCGTTGGATTCGGTCAACAAGAAGATTGCGGTGAAGCAGATCCGCAGTGGATTGAGCATCTACAAGGCGGGGCGATCACCTTACTGGCAGGCGCGTATTTGGGATGCACGGGCAAAAAAGTACATCGTGAGATCAACGAAGGAAACTAATCGCCTCGAGGCTGCAGAGGTTGCCGAAGAAGTTATGGCGACTTTCAAATCGAAGCAAAACACTAATCACGCTGCGACGAAGAACCGGTCGTTTGAGCACTACGCCCGCGTCTACTCAAAAATGAAGAAATTTGAGTCAAAGAGTGCACGCAATCAACGTTCATATTCCGACGAGCACAAGCTGCTCTATCGCGAGACGGACGGCATCGTATCTTATTTTGGCAACTATGATGTAGGTAAGATCACATCGGGCATGGTGCGCGATTACCTGCACTACCTTGATGAGCGTCGCGAAGCACCACTCGCACCTTCTACGAAGGCCAAGCACGGTATGATGATCGGTAAGGTGCTCAGCTTTGCTCTCGACGATGGAGTGATCGACATCATTCCAACAATGCCCAAGCTTCGGACTAAAGACTCGCCGCGCGTCTCGTTTACAGGCGCTGAGTATAAAAGGCTTATTACGACTGCGCGTACGATTGCGGCTGCGGGCAACACGGAAGTTCGAGGCGTCAAAGTGAGACCAGAACACGTCGATATGTGGACGTTCATGGTACATTCTTTCCTAAGGCCGACAGAGAGGGAGTTGTTCGGCCTGCGGCATTCCGATGTTATCCGGAAGGGCAAGCCGATGAACGAAGATGACCCACTGCACCTTGAACTCGAACTCCAAGGCAAAACAGGTTTTCGGACGACTGCAACGATGCCGCGCGCGTATCATCTCTACGATCATCTAGTGGATGACCGTGTCCACTTTGATTCTACCGACTAAGAGGTGGTCGCGGAATTTCGGACCAGTTGTTAAGGTGGATCGCATGATGAG
>CALGTJ010000417.1 GCA_937901435.1 uncultured Rhodobacter sp.
CCAGTCATAGGGCAGCATGTCATGCCCGCCGGGACGCAAGTGATAGCCAAGCGCACCATTTTGGATAGAACGCCCCGAGAGCCAGACATCTTTGATCGCGGGCCAATCTGCGATGTTCGGCCAACAGAAAGAGGCCGCCTGTAGCGCGTGATAGCTGCCGATTGGGTCGGCCCAGAGGTCATCCTCTGCCTCGGCCAAATAGATCCCGCGCGGGGCGATGCTGGCCAGCAAGTGATGCTGATCGAAGGGTAGTTTAGTCGGGTCGGTTGTCGGGTTGGGGCGGGTCCAATGGGGATAGCTCTGCGCCATTTGGTGCAAAGTCTCGCCTTTCATGTGACGCGCCGGAGCCGCCGCGCCACAGCCAGAATTATTGGCGAAAACCGCACCGATCCGCGTATCTGTTGCCGCCGCCCAAAGCGCGGCCTTTCCCAGACGCGAATGGCCTGCGACGGCGATCCGGCGGGTGTCGATGTCTGGCAAGTGTTGCGCCACATCGACCAATCGCTGCAACGCCCAAGCCCAGAGGGAAATCGCGCCGGTCTTATCGGGCTGCATCAAGGGATGAACCCCGTGCGTTTTCCACGTCTCTGGGTCATCCGGCACCCATGAGCCGTAGCAACTGAGCAGCAGGCCAAACCCCGCCTGATGAATCAGGGACAGCGGCCAGCGGGGCATTGATGTTCCGCGCAACACGGGCGAGAGGCGTGCGTCGCGTGCGCCAAGTTCGGGACGTGTATACACTCTTGCATTCACATCGATAGGGAAGCTATCGGTGCTCATCACCCCGGCAGGGCCGACAAAATCCAGCCCGCAGATCAAAGGCACAGGGCCTTTCGCATCCGGTGGCAACCAAAGGGCGGCATCGACAGAGAACATACGGTCCTTGTGGGTCAGCGTGATCTCTATACGCTCTGCATTTTCCGCCGCTATGGCGTGACGGATTAGTGTAAGCCATTCTGGCGCTTTCGGAATGTCCCCATAGAGATGATCGCTTATATGCCCGCGCCACCGGGCCTGCGATGTGGTCAAATCTCCGCAAATCTCCGGCGGCGGCAGGGTGCACGCCCCGCCCATCGCCTTTGCCAACCCCTCTGACGTCCCGCCCGGCATCTACCTACGGCAGCCAGCCGTCATACATCGCGTGATCCGCGCCCAAGGGCAGATCGACCGGCAGGCCAGAGCGCGACGAGGCGTAGATTGCTGTGACAAACTCCAGCGAGTTGCGCCCGTCCTGCAGGGTTACATGCCGCCCATGCCCGCCGGCCAATGTCTCGGCGATGGCCGCGAACATGCCCGCATAGCCGTTCTTGACTGGTTGAACTTCTGCGAGAACCGCGTCGATTTGCGCTTGGGTAGTCGGCGCGCGGGCCACAAATCGCCAAGGCTGCTCGGCCAGCGAATAGGGCGCTTGGTCGGATTCAACGGTAAAACCCTGAAACATCAGGCGCATCCGGCTGATGTTTTCGGCGCAGCCAAGCGTAACGGAAGAGGTGATCAGCGCACCGTTTTCCATGCGGATGCTGAGGGCAGCGCAATCCTCGACCTCGATGTCATTCACGCGGGTGGCCACATCGGCAAAGACACGCGCGACGGGGCCAAGCACGGCGGGCAAGAGGTCGTGAATGTGGATCGCGTGACCCAGCACTGCGCCGCCCTGTTCCCCGGCCCAGGTGCCGCGCCACGAGATGTCGTAGTAGCTGGCCGGTCGGTCCCAATGGGTTTCCAGTGTGCCCGCATAGGCCTTGCCCGCAAGGCCCGCATCGATCAGCGCCTGCAGTTGCGCCATGCCGATGCCAAAGCGGTATTGGAAGACGGGCGAAAGGAAACCACCCGTCTCAGCCACTTTCGCCGCCAGCAGATCGGCCTGCCGCAGAGAGGCGACCATAGGCTTTTCGCAGACCACCTTTTTGCCCGCCTCAAGCGCCGCCATGCAGGTCTTGAAATGCAGATGCGGCGGCAGGCAGATGTCGATGATGTCGATCTCGGGGTTGGCGAGCGCGGCGTTAAAATCGCCCGTATAACCCACGCCGGGATGGGTCGCCGCCAAGGCCCTGCCACGCGCCTGATCCAGATCACAGATGGAATGGACGGTAAAGTGTTCGGACACGGCCAGATAGCCCGCCATATGCTGTGTGCCGATCCCGGCCCCGACGATGCAAACCTGATGTGTCATTGGCGAGAGGCCTTCATCTGGGCACGGATGGCGAGGTCCATGGTGGTGAAGGTATGCATTTGCCCGACTGCGGTTTCGGTCCGGTCCTGCACGTCTGCAACCAGACGCGTGAAATAGGGCAGACCGGCGTCGTCACAGGGCATCTTCTCGTTCTTGTCGCCATTGACGAGGTAGAGGGTGTTGGTCGTGTGGGGCCGCCCGATGTCGGTATATTTACGCAATTCGATGTGGCCCTCTGTGCCTTGGATGAACAGGCGCCCGTCGCCCCATGTGGGCAGGCCGTTGGGGGTGAACCAGTCAACGCGGATATAGGCGTGGCCCTGATCAGAATGCAGGACCATCTCCCCAAAATCCTGAAAGCCGGGGTGATCGGGCATGGTGGTGTTTTCCACCAAAGCATGACGGATCTCGGCGCTGGTGGAGCCTGTAAAATGCAGGAATTGGTCGATCTGATGGCTGCCGATATCACAGAGGATGCCGCCGAACCGTATGGGGTCAAAGAACCAATGGGGACGGGTTTTGAGGTTCTGTTTGTGCGGCCCCAAGCCAACAGTCTGGATCACGCGGCCGATGGCCCCGCCAAAGACCAGCTCTTCGGCTTTTGTCACCGCTGGCACCTCGAAGCGTTCGGAAAAGTTCACGGTCCAGATCCGGCCTGTGCGCGCCTGCACCTCGCGGATGGCGGCCAGTTGGTCGAGCGTGGTGCAACCGGGCTTGTCGACCATGACGTCCTTGCCCGCCTCCATCGCCTCGATTGCCAAGGCGGCGCGTTCATTGGGGACGGCTGAGATCAGGATCATCTTGATGTCCGGATCGTCAAGGATGCGGCGGCGGTCGTCGACTTTTTCCAGATCGGGAAAGACCTCGCGGAACTTATCCTCTGTGACGGCGGGGCCGTTGGTCCACCACTGCGCGCAGGTGCAGCCCTGTGCCTGCATGTTGGTGAGCATTCCAAAGATATGGCCGTGGTCGATGCCAAGGACGCCAAGTTTGAATGGCATATGGGTGTCTTTCCGTTGGGTTTTACGATTGCTCGACAGTGACGCGGGTGCCACTGCGGCCAGAGTGTTCAAGCGCGGTGATCAGGCGGTGCACGGTCAGGGCCTCGCGCCCCGAGACGATGGGCGTACCGCCGGTTTTGACGATCTGCGCAAAATCCTCGATGATGGATCGGTGCCAGTCAGAGGTGAAGGCCATGGGATCAGCCCCCGCGCCGGACGCCCCAGCGCTACCCATTTCCTCGTGCTGGCCGTTTTGCCAGTCAATCGTCAGGCGATGCGGTTCGAGCAGGGCAGAGCCATTGGTGTAATTCAGCACGATGGTTTCGCCGCGCCCCGGAAAGCTGGCCGTGCTGGCAAAGATCTGGCCCAGCGCGCCATTGGCAAAGCGAACCCCGGCGCAGACGAAATCCTCACTTTCCATTTGGTGAAAGGCAGAGGTGGCGGTCATCGCGGTGACCTCTGCGGCGGGGCCAGTGAGCGAGAGCATAAGGTCCAGCGTGTGAATCCCCTGGCTCAGCAAGACGCCGCCGCCATCGCGCGCATAGGTGCCACGTCCGGGCTCGTTGTAATAGCTTTGCGGGCGCCACCACGGGATGTTGACTTCGGCAGAGACCAGCGTGCCGAGGGCCGGGATCTTTTCACGCAACGTGGCAACCATGGGGCGGGTGCGGTGTTGCAACACGATGCCAAGGGGCAGCCCAGCCGCCTCGCATTGCGCGACGATGGCGGTGGCGGCGGCGAGGGTGCGTTCAACCGGCTTTTCCATCAGGATGGGCTTGCCTGCGGCGACCAGCGTCTCGATGATCTCGGCGCGCGCGTTGGGCGGGGTCGCGAGGATGACGAAATCGATCTCTGGATCTGCTGCAATGGCCTCGATACTGTCGGCAGAGGCTGCGCCGAGGGTCGGGTGTTTTGCCAAAAAGGCCGCGCGGCGGTCGGGGTTGCGCGCGTAGATGGATTTTAGCGTGACGTCGGCAGAGTTCTGGATGGCGTCGGCGAAAGTACCAGAGACCATGCCAAGGCCAATGAGGGCGGTTTTCATAATGTGTCCATCGGCAGGGCCTTTTCGCCCTTGCCGCCAAAAAGGTGGAAGTGTTCGGTATGCAGCGTCACGCCGATGGTTTGGCCGCGCTTGAGGGGGATTTGCTGGCCGATCTGGACGGTCAGGGACTCTCCGTTGGTGAAGGCGGCGTAGATATAGGTGACAGAGCCGAGTTGTTCGAAGGACTTGACGGTGGCCTGCATGTCGCCCGCGCCGTCGAGCGAAACGCCGATGGTTTCGGGGCGGATGCCGAGGGTGACGGGGGCGTTGCTGTGGCTGTCGGTGACAGGCACGTCGCGGGTCAGGCCGTTGTCGAGGCTTAGGGTCTTGCCGTTGAGCGTACCCTTGAGAAAGTTCATCTGCGGCGCACCGATGAACCCCGCGACGAATTTATTGGTCGGAGTGTTGTAGAGATCCAAAGGTTTGCCCACCTGTTCGATATGTCCGCCGCGCAGCACGACGATGCGGTCGGCCATGGTCATCGCCTCGATCTGGTCGTGGGTGACGTAGATCATCGTGTTGCCAAGCTTGGCGTGCAGATCGGAAATCTCGACCCGCATTTGCAGGCGCAACTCGGCATCGAGGTTTGAGAGGGGTTCGTCAAAGAGAAAGATCACGGGTTCGCGCACGATGGCGCGGCCAATGGCGACGCGCTGGCGTTGACCACCAGACAGCTGGCCGGGTCGGCGGTCGAGCAGCATGTCAATTTGCAGCAGCTTGGCGGCCTCATCCACCCTACGGGTGATTTCGGCACG
>CALGTJ010000418.1 GCA_937901435.1 uncultured Rhodobacter sp.
GATGGCATTGACGCGGATGCCTTCGGGGCCAAGGTCATTGGCCAGATAGCGCACGGTGGATTCCAGTGCCGCCTTGGCCACGCCCATCACGTTATAATAGGGGGTCACGCGGTTCGCACCCTGATAGGTCAGGGTCAGGATCGTGCCGCCGTTCGTCATCAGGGGTCGCGCCCGTCGCGCCACGTCGATCAGGGAATAGCAAGAGATCGCGAGGCTGTTGGAAAAGTTGCTGCGCGAGGTGTCGATAAAGCGCCCGGTCAGTTCCGAGCGATCCGAAAAGGCAATCGCGTGAACCACAAAATCCAGCCCGCCCCATGTCTGTTCGATCTGGGCAAAAGCCTCGTCCATCTTGGCGTCGTCGTTGACGTCGCAATCGACCATGACGCTGGCCCCCAGCGATTGTGCCAGCGGTTCAACCCGTTTGCCAAAGGCGTCGCCCTGATAGGTAAAGGCCAGTTCCGCGCCCTCGGCCGCCATCGCCTTGGCAATCCCCCAGGCGATAGAGCGATCATTTGCAACACCCATGATCAGGCCGCGTTTTCCGGTCATTAAATTCGCCATGGGCATCATCCGTGATATTTGCTGAGCAGCATCGAACCATTCGTGCCGCCAAAGCCAAAGGAGTTGGTCATAACCGTATCGAGGCCCGCCTGTTCCACCAGCTTGGTGGCGATTTCATCAGGGGACAGGGCTGGGTCGAGGGTGGTGACATTGATCGAAGGGGCGACAAAATCATGCTCTAGCATCAGCAGACAAAAGATCGCCTCTAGCGCGCCAGCTGCCCCTTGGGCGTGACCGGTCATGGATTTGGTAGAACTGATCGGCGGGGTGCTGCCTTGTCCAAACACCCGACGCACGGCCTCGACTTCGCCCACATCGCCGACCGGGGTCGAGGTGCCATGGGCGTTGATATAGCTGACTTTCCGGTCATCGCCCAAGGATTGCAGCACCTTGCGCATGGCGCGCTCGCCGCCCTCGCCAGAGGGCGCAACCATGTCGTGACCGTCCGAGGTGGCGCCAAAGCCGGTGACCTCGGCATAGATCTTGGCGCCGCGGGCCTTTGCCCGCTCCAGATCCTCCAGCACCACCATGCCGCCGCCGCCAGAGATGACGAACCCGTCCCGGCTGGCGTCAAAGGCGCGCGAGGCGCTGGCAGGGGTGTCGTTATACTTGCTGCTCATCGCGCCCATGGCGTCAAACAGGCAGGACAGGGTCCAGTCCAGTTCCTCGCCGCCGCCTGCGAACATGATGTCCTGCTGACCCAGCGCGATCTGTTGGGCGGCCATGCCAATGCAATGCAGAGAGGTCGAACAGGCCGAGGTGATGGAAAAGTTCATGCCCTTGATCTGATAGGCGGTCGACAGGTTCGCCGAGATCGTCGAGGACATGCATTTGGGCACGGCAAAAGGCCCGATCCGTTTGGGTGCGCCTTTTTCCAGAACGATCTGATGGGCGGCAAACATCGCACTGGTCGAGGGACCGCCAGAACCTGCGATCAGGCCGGTTTCCGGGTGAGAGACCTCTTGTGGTGTCAGCCCCGCGTCGGCAATCGCCTGTTGCATCGCCAGATAGGCATAGCCCGATCCCGGCCCCATGAACCGCAGAACACGCTTGTCGATGGCCTCGACCAGATCGAGATCAATGGCCCCTTTGACCTGACTGCGAAAGCCGCGCTCTGTGTAGTCGGGCGCGGCAACAATCCCAGAGCGACCGGCCTTGAGCGAGGCCAGCACCTCTGCGGCGGAATTGCCGATGGATGACACGATTCCAAGACCGGTGACGGCGACTCGGCGCATATGGGTTCTCCTTCTGGCTCGTTCTGGCGGGAGCGGTCTTTGTTATCGGATGTTTACAAAAGAAATGGTCAAGCGGTTGGTGCCGCAAGGCCGACTTTCATGCCGACGGCCTCGCAGACAACCTCACCATCCGCCAAGACGCGGCCATCCGCAACGCCCAGCTTTAGTTTGCGGTCAATCACACGGGTGAAATCAATCTCGTAGGTCACCAGCTTGCGATCCGGGCGGATCATGCCCTTCAGCTTGACCTCGCCGACACCCATCGCAAAGCCCTGGCCCTGCCAGCCGCGCCAGCCAAGATTAAAGCCGGTCAACTGCCACAGCCCGTCCAGCATCAGGCAGCCGGGCATGACGTTGTTGCCGGGAAAGTGGCAGGGAAAGAACCAAAGCTCTGGATGAATATCCAACTCGGCGACGATATGCCCCTTGCCGTGGGCACCGCCATCCTCGCTGACGTCCGTGATCCGATCCATCATCAGCATGGGCGGTTCGGGCAATTGTGCATTGCCTGCGCCAAACAACTCGCCTCGGGCGCATTTCAACAGCGCGTCCTTGTCAAAACTCCGTGGAAAATTTGCCATAGTGTCGCGCGTCTCCAGATCATCGCTATCTCAGATTTTGCTCTCTAACACCCCGCTCTGAGTGCTGGCAAGGGTGGCGACCCTTTCGCGGTCATGCGGCATGGCGGCGCGTGATGTGCGAATTTGTTTGAAACATGGGCGAATGACACCCTATATTAACCTCGATAGGGAATAGTAAGACATGCAAACGACCACGGATCAGCAGACACGCGGGGCAATTTGGCTAAATACAGCCGGTTTGCGCCCCACTCGGCAACGCGTTGCCTTGGCAGAACTGCTGGTCGGAGACGGCGAAGATCGTCATGTCACGGCCGAAAGCCTGTTTGCAGCGTCCAGTGCCAGTGGCGAAAAAGTGTCGCTTGCGACGGTCTATAACACCCTGCGTGCTTTTTGTGATGCGGGTCTGATGCGCGAGATCACGGTGGATGGCTCTAAAAGCTATTTTGACACCAATACCTCGAACCATCCGCATTTCTATTGGGAAGACAGCGCATCTTTGACCGATGCCCCGGTGGAACAGTTGCAAATCTCTCAACTGCCCGATGCGCCCGAAGGGGCAGAGATCGCGCAGGTCGATGTGGTGATCCGCTTGCGACGCACCCCCGCGCGGCGGGCAACCTAACGTGGCGCAACCTGGCACGACGGGCAATTTAGCGCGACGGTCTGGACCCATAGCCTAAAACCACAGCCCAAAACCACGGCCTAAAACCACTGCCCCGGTTCCATAAGCCCCAGATCCAAAAGCTGCTGCGAATGCCATTCGAATTTTGTCGAGTTGTGCCAGACGAAATTATGGATCTCGAACATCGAGCCCGCATTGGTTTTCAGGGCCTTGGCCGTGCGAAACGAACAGATGGCGGCGGTGATGTTGTGATGCCATGGGCAGGAATAGGTGTTGTATTCCTCATCCGAAAAGGTGTGATCCTCGCGCAAGCGCAGGTCCTTGGCCGCGCGAAACAGGCAGATGCGGTCAATTTTTCGCTTTGGCGCCGGAATATGTTCCTCTAACCGCCAGCGTAGCCCGCCAAAGAAATCCAACTGGCGTTCTCTGGGGTGAGAGTTCTCATCGGGACGGGCCAGCGCATAATAGCCAGAGCGGTCCATATGGGCGTCCTGCAGATTGACCGCATCCGGGTCCGCATCCAGATCCGGGGCATAAAGATCAATCACATAGCTGAGCAGGGCGTCGCGGCGCTCTTCGGTGTGAAACGTCAGCATTTCCGCGATAGAACGGTCTTCGCAGAACGGATAAAACAGATATTCGGCATTGTAGCAGTAGTAGATCCATATCCCGATGGCCGCGTCGTTGATCGCATCCACCGCCGTTTGCAGCGCGCCAGGTCGATGCAGGGCGTAGGTCACGCGCACGATGGATTCCGTCACATCCATCGGCAGGTGCAACTCGTCCGGGGCGAAAACGATAATCTGGGCGAAACGCAGCCTGAAATGATGCCGGATCGTTGATTCGACCTCGACCAGATCCTCGACGAAGATCAACGCGATCGGCCCCTTTGCCAGCACCGAAGCCCCGTCGCGCAACAATGCCTCTAGACTGTCAAACCGCATTGCCTGCTCTCACTGCCTTGTTTTGCGCAAAGTCCCATGAAAAGAGGGGGATTTGCAAGAGATGCGCGCAGGGTGTAACAGGCCAATCATGACCGATGCAAAGAAACTCTATATCAAGACCTATGGCTGTCAGATGAATGTCTATGACAGCGAGCGCATGGCCGAGGCCATGGGCGGGCAGGGCTATGTCACGACGGATACGCCGGATGATGCGGATATGATCCTGCTCAACACTTGCCATATCCGTGAAAAAGCGGCGGAAAAGATCTATTCCGAACTTGGCCGGTTCAAGGGGCTGAAGGCGGCGAATCCTGATCTCAAGATCGGGGTGGCGGGTTGCGTGGCACAGGCCGAGGGCGCAGAGATCATGCGCCGTCAGCCCATGGTCGATCTGGTGGTCGGACCACAAAGCTATCACCGCCTGCCAGAGATGTCGGCCAAGGCCGGGGGCGGCGTCAAGGCGCTGGACACGGATTTCCCCGAAGAAGACAAGTTCGAACACCTCAAGGCCCGCCCCAAGGCGGCCCGTGGCCCGACGGCGTTTTTGACGGTGCAAGAAGGCTGTGACAAGTTCTGCGCCTTCTGCGTGGTGCCCTACACGCGCGGGGCAGAGGTGTCGCGCCCGGCGGACCGTGTGCTGTCTGAGGCGCGCGAATTGGTCGAACGCGGTGTGCGCGAAATCACCCTGCTGGGGCAGAATGTGAACGCCTATCATGGCGCTGGTTTGCAGGGGGGCGGGCCGAACGGCGACTGGACTCTGGCGCAATTGATCTGGGCGCTGAATGACATCGACGGGCTGGAACGCATCCGCTTTACCACCAGCCATCCCAATGACATGTCGGACGACCTGATCGAGGCGCATGGCACCTGCGCCAAGTTGATGCCTTATCTGCACCTGCCTGTGCAGTCCGGCAGCGACCGGGTGCTCAAGGCGATGAACCGCAAACACACGGCGCAAGACTACCTAAAGGTGATCGACCGCATCCGCACCGCGCGCCCCGATATCCTGATCTCTGGCGACTTTATCGTCGGCTTTCCCGGCGAGACAGAGGCGGATTTTGCCGACACACTGGCGCTGGTCGAGGCGGTGCAATACGGGCAGTGCTATTCCTTCAAATACTCGACCCGTCCGGGCACCCCGGCGGCAGAGCGCGGCCAGATCGACCCAGTGGTCGCCAGCGAGCGCCTTGCCCGGCTACAATCGCTTTTGTCCAAGCAACAGCATGATATTCAGGCCTCTATGATCGGCCGGGATGTGACCGTCTTGTTCGAACGACGCGGGCGGCTGGAGGGGCAGATGGTTGGAAAATCAGAATATCTCCATGCGGTCCATGTCCACGCCCCTGATATCGCAATAGGCGAGTTGCACAGGGTGAGAATCACCCGGACAGAAAAGAACTCTCTTGCGGGCGTTTTGCTTTAATTTTTCAGCCGTCTAGGCTGGGGATAAAAGTTATACACGATCAGCCTGTGGGTATGTTAACTTTCTGTGGATAACATCCAGAAGCCAAGAAGATTCAATATAGTTACCTTTTGTCCTTCACGTGGATAATCCTGTGACTCGTTTCTGGATTGTTGGAAAAATGAAATTCGCCTTCACAAACCTTTGAAATTTGGTACACTTTTGGACGTTGGGGGATATTGCTGAGCGTGAGGCTCGGTCGGCGTCATGAACGGAATAGACGATACCGGCAGAGGAATGTTGCAGTGGGTAAACGTTTGAAAAATGCAGTTCGCACCGCCTCCGCTGGCGCGACTGCGGCTATCATTGGCCTTAGTTCGATTAGTGCAGTTCACGCTGGCGGTCATACCAAGGGTAAAGGCGCGGGCGAAAACTATACGCCGACCGTCTGGATCGATCCGGACGGCTGCGAGCACTGGGTGATGGACGACGGTTGGGAGGGGTATATGACCCCGCATGTGACCCGTCAGGGGATCCCGGTCTGCCACCGGGGCAACACCTGCGCGGTGATGAACTCGGACCAGCTGTTTGCCACAAACAGTCATAGGCTGAACCACGCAGGCCATCAGGCGCTGATGAATTTCTTTCGTTCGGCGGGGGCGACATCTTACATCATCGCAGGGCATACCGACAGCCGGGCCAGCGACGAATACAACATGCGCCTGTCGTTGAACCGCGCCAATTCGGTCGCTTCCGTGGCGCAACAGGCCGGTGTGCGCATCGCCGATGTGCGCGGCTATGGCGAGCGGATGCCAAGGGCCAGCAACGGCACGCATCATGGCATGGCGCAGAACCGCCGCGTCGAGATTATTTGCATCCGCTAAGGCGGGTATTCCTTCTGGGGGACAGAAAGACATGAAACTACTCAAGGGTGCCGCGCTGATCGGGCTGGCCTTTTCGCTGGCAGGCTGCATTGACGACAAAAAAGACAAAACCGTTGATCGCGGCTTTGACAGCAAGCATCTGAGCGAGCTGAAGGCCGGGATCTGGATCGACCCCAACGGCTGTGACCATTGGATCATCGACGATGGCGTCGAGGGTTATCTGTCGCAGCGTCTGGACAAATACGGCAAGCCGGTCTGTTCTGGCGCCGCGCCACCAAACACGGCGATTGGCCCGTTCAAATCCGGCTCGCCCGTCGCAGACCCGATCTAGTCAAATCGGACACATCCAATCAAAGGCCGCCGTCGCATCGGCGGCCTTTTTTGTCAGGCGCCTGTTTTTTGACATTGCAAACGGGCGGATCCAATCGTCTCGCGCGGGTGACGCCGCGAAACCTGCGTTAGTTTCGGGCCAAACCCGGTTTCTGCCTTGCGTCTGACCCTGTCCCTTGGCAGGTTCAGCCAAAGCGGTTTTTGTAACGGAGAGACGTTTGGCGATCAGCACCATGCCCCCCGAAGGCTCCAATCCGAACGTGTCAGAGACATTACTGGAATTCCCTGACAACCGCGTGTTGATTGATCTTTGCGGCGAATATGACCGCAACCTCGCCCAGATAGAACAGAAACTCGCCGTCCAGATCCTGCGCCGGGGCAATGTTCTGGCTGTGTTTGGCGAAGCTGGATCGCGCGAGCGTGCGGCAGAGGTGCTGCAGGACCTTTACGAAAAGCTGGAATCCGGACGTTCTGTGGATGCGGGTGAAATCGACGGCACCATCCGCCTTGCCGGGCCGGATGCGGCCACGCTGGAAGGCGACCAGATCGAAATGTTCTCAGCCGGGCTGGTCGAGGTCAAGACCCGCAAGAAAACCGTCATGCCGCGCACGGCGGCGCAAAAGGCCTATGTGCAATCTCTGTTCAAGAACGAGCTGGCCTTTGGGATCGGCCCGGCTGGCACGGGCAAGACCTATCTTGCCGTTGCCGTCGGCGTGAACCTGTTTATCGGGGGGCATGTGGACAAGATTATCCTGTCGCGCCCTGCGGTTGAGGCGGGCGAGCGTTTGGGATTCCTGCCCGGCGACATGAAGGACAAGGTCGATCCGTACATGCAGCCGCTTTATGATGCGCTGAACGATTTTCTGCCGGACAAGCAGGTGGCCAAGCTGATCGAGGACAAAAAGATCGAGATCGCGCCGCTGGCCTTTATGCGCGGGCGGACCCTGTCCAATGCCTTTGTGGTGCTGGACGAGGCGCAGAACGCCACGACGATGCAGATGAAAATGTTTCTGACCCGTCTGGGCGAGGGCAGCCGGATGGTCATCACGGGCGACCGCACCCAAGTCGATCTGCCGCGCGGGGTGTCCTCTGGCCTGCGCGATGCGGAACGGCTGCTGGGCAATATCAAAGACATATCGTTCAATTACTTCACGGCCAAGGACGTGGTGCGACATCCATTGGTGGCCAAAATTATCGAAGCCTATGAGGCAGACGCGCCGCGCTCTTGAGATCGGATTTCTGTTGGAAATTCGGTTTGTCGGGCGCGCTCGTTGTCAATAGCTGTGCGTCTTCGATAGCGATGCGGACAAAAGAGCCCTGACAGCAGGGTGTCCCAAGCGAAAGGACCCGCGCGAATTGATCCGCACTGACTTGGACCATTTCTTTCACAAGGCCGCGACGGAACCGCAGACCTCTGTCGTATCACATCACAGAAACTGAAATCTGAGGATCTATGTGATGCCGCGACTCTCTGTTGTTAATCCCTATTGGCTTTGGGCGCTGCTGGCGCTTCCGGCGGCTTTTATGCTGAACGAAGCCGTCACGTCTGAAAATGCGCGAATCATTCATATTCTGGTAGATCCCAGCGGCAAAACCTCGGCGCGGCTGTTGATCATCACCATGATGGCCACGCCTTTGGCGCTGGTGCTGCGCGGCTGGCGCGGTCCGGTCTGGCTGAAAAAGAACCGGCGGTATCTGGGGGTTGCGGCCTTTTGCTACGGCGTGTTGCACACTGGCTTTTACCTGATCGACAAAGCGTCCATGGCGCGCGTGATAGAGGAATTGCCGCGGTTTTACATCTGGACCGGCTGGTTGGCTTTCGCGATTTTCATCCCGCTTGCGGCAACCTCGATGGATTATTTCGTCCGTACAATGGGGCGCAATTGGAAGGTTTTACAGCGCTTCACCTATGGGGCGGCGGTGCTGACCCTGCTGCACTGGGCCGCTTTGCATAACTGGGGCAGCGTCACCCCGGCACTGATCCATTTCGGGCCCCTCATTGCTCTGGAGGCCTACAGAATCTGGTATTGGTATCTGCGGCCACGTCCGGCTTTGGCCTGACTCCAAAGAAAACGGGCCTGACGCAGGAAAACCAAACACGCGTCAGGCCATAAAGGGTTAGGTCATAAAATGTCTTGCGATGGGATCTGCTTGGGGAAAGCAGACCCCATCGCGGCCACAGTCAGAACCGGGAACGTCGTTGCGATGGATGGTCTGGCTGCGGTTTCTCAAACGAGAGAGTGGAAAGACCAGTTGGGACACTGGCGATGGTGGCACTGCCAAAGATCATCAGGACCAGCACGAAGACTGCGGCGCTAAGCCCAATCTTGTCACATCGGCGCAAAAGGGGAGTTTTTCGCGATGGCGGCAGCATGCTGTTTCCTTTCTTCCTCAAGCTCTCTGAACATGGGTCGCGGGACGCGCGCCAAAAGTTCAAAGTATTTTCATTTTTTTGTGGCACGTTTTTTTATGGCTTAGTTTTCTGGCAAGGATGGAACCACTGGACAAACCAGCCCTGATCGGTTGCAAGGCCCTATGACAATGGATGTGACAGTTGACGTCTTGATCGAGGCACCAGAGTGGGACTCTCTGGGGCTGGAAGCCTTGGCGCAGCGGGCGGCAGAGGCGACCTTGCTGCGCCTTGGCTATGGCGATGCGGGGTACGAGATCAGCGTCATGGGCTGTGATGACAGGCGTATTGCCGAGTTGAACGGTGATTTTCGGGCCAAATCGCAGCCCACCAATGTGCTTAGCTGGCCCTCGCAAGAGCGCGCGGCTGACACGCCCGGCGGATCACCCCTGCCGCCACAGGACCCGGAATTGGGCGATATCGCCATCGCTTGCGGGGTGTGCCGGGCAGAGGCAGAGGCGGCAAACAAGGAAATATCCCATCATGTGACCCATCTTTTGGTGCATGGCGCGCTGCATCTGTTGGGTTATGACCACATAAACGCGCAAGATGCCGCATTGATGGAAGGTTTGGAGGTTGAAATACTTGCAACCCTCGGTATTGCCGACCCATATTGATTTTGCAGGGCGCAGCAGCCCCGGCAATTTGGAAAGGACAGATGAGCGACGCAGATAGCGGATCGTCTAGCGCGGCGCACAGCGCGCAAGACCTCCAGACAGACACGCCACGGGGATTTTTCGGCCGTGTGCGAGATGCGCTCCGGTCAACCAGCCCAGACGCGACAGAGACAGATGATCGCCCGGAGCCCGATAGTGGGGCAGCGGGTGGCGCTTCGGCATTGGGGCTTTTGAACCTGCGCCGGATGCGGGTCGAGGATGTGGCCATCCCCAAGGCAGAGATCGTTTCGGTGCCGATGGACATCACCAAGGAAGAACTGGTCAAGACGTTCCGTGACAGCGGTCTGACGCGCCTGCCGGTTTACGAGGGCACCCTCGACAGCCCCAAGGGCATGATCCACCTCAAGGATTTCGCGCTGACCCATGGCTTTAACGGCGGCGGCGGGATCTTTAGCCTTGCCGGAATGCTGCGCCCCTTGCTGTTTGCGCCGCCCTCGATGCCGATAGGCGTGCTGTTGCAAAAGATGCAGAGCCAGCGGATGCATTTGGCGCTGGTAATCGACGAATATGGTGGCGTGGACGGGCTGGTCAGCATCGAGGATCTGATCGAACAGGTCATCGGCGAGATCGAAGACGAACATGACGTCGATGAAGACCAGTATTGGACGCAGGAAAAACCCGGCGTTTATCTGGCGCTGTCCAAGACCCCTCTGGAGGATTTCGAGTCCGAGATCGGCATGAAGCTGGTCGAGGGGGAGGACGAAGAGGAAATCGACACGCTTGGCGGGCTGGTGTTCATGCTCTGCGGGCGGGTTCCCGCACGCGGAGAGATGATCCCCCATCCCGATGGGCCCGAGTTCGAGATCGTCGATGCCGATCCGCGCCGGATCAAGCGGCT
>CALGTJ010000419.1 GCA_937901435.1 uncultured Rhodobacter sp.
GACATATGCGCACCGCAAACAGCTAGTTCGATCTGATCCGAGGCCCCTTGAGGCAACGTCTCTGGCGTGGGTATAGGGTGCTCAGTTGCGCCCATAGGACGGATGCAATCAGCCTCAAATCCACGGGCAATCGCGGCAATGTTTGCATCTTTGCCCGCCCCAGCAATCAACGTGAGACTGCCGGGTCTACCATCTCTGCGCGGTGCGGTGGGCACGGCAATGGCACACATATCAAGCAGGTTCACGAAGTTTGTATACGTGCCGTTGTTCGAGTTTGGTGTGACCGGATCAGCCTCAAGGTCAGCCACCGAATAGAACGTGGGGATCGTCGGGACGCACAGCATATCAAGTCTTGCCAACAACGGCTCGGCCTCTCGTTTGAGATCCGCCAGACGGTACATGCCCTTGAATACATCTGCGGCGGACATGCTTTCGGCGTGGGTGATGATCTTGCGGGTAACGGGATGAATCGCATCGGGATTGGACGCCAACAGATCATCAATGACAGTGTAACGTTCGGCTACCCACGCACCCTCATAGAGCATGTTGGCAACCGCATAAAGCGGCGCGAAATCAATATATTCAATCAAAGCCCCTTTTGCTTCCAGTAGGGCTATATCGCGCTCAAATGCGGCCTGCTGGATCTCATCGCCAAAGAATTCAATCGATGCCGCATCTGGAACACCGACACGGATCGGCATCTGGGTGGCCGTCAGAGGGGCGTGGCCATAGTGCTTTGAATAGGCATCAGACGGGTCAAACCCACGGGCCACTGCAAAGGCTGCGTAGGCGTCATCAACAGTCAGCCCAAAGATCGACACGGTGTCCAG
Organism: uncultured Rhodobacter sp.; assembly: GCA_937901435.1. The sequence goes on from CALGTJ010000419.1 coordinate 831, forward strand.
TGTACGGCACGCGGGCACGACACCGCTTGCAGAAAGAGCGCCCAGCGTCGGCTTCAGTCCGACGATGTTATTGAGGGCTGCAGGCACCCGCCCTGATCCGGCTGTGTCGGTGCCAAGTGAAAACGTCACGATCCCGTGACCCACAATCACACCAGAGCCCCCCGATGATCCACCTGGCACAATTTCGGAATCAACGGCGTTGAGAGGTGCTCCGTAAGGGGTTCGGACCCCCACAAGACCTGTCGCGAACTGATCAAGGTTGGTTTTTCCGATAATCAGTGCACCTGCCGCGCGTAGCTGGGCGATCACGAAAGCGTCGTATTCAGGCGTGTAGGCGTAGGCGGGACAGCCAGCGGTGGTTTCTATCCCGGCCACATCAATATTGTCTTTTGCTGCATAGGGAATGCCCCACAGCGGCATCGCGGGATCGTAGGGACCAAGGGCCGTGGCCTCTGCCTTTATGCTTTCACGATTCCTTAGGTGAATGAAAATCCCTGGATCATTCACCTTATCCAATCGCGCAAAAACCTCGTCGATGACGTCTGACGGATGTGTTCCAGTTGCATAGGCGGCGCGAAGGTAGCTGAGCGTAAATGGAAGGTTGGTCAACATGGGCGTTGTCTCCGGAAATTATGTTATTTGTCGTCTCTCAGGTGGCTTGGGCGCTGCAGCCAAAAGCGTCTTTGTGTAATCGCTTCGCGGGTTGGTCATCACATCTTGCGCAGGACCTTGTTCGACGATTTGGCCATCTTTCATCACGATGACGTGGTCACACAGCAGGCGCACGACGTGTAAATCGTGGCTGACAAAAAGATAGCTGAGCCCCAGTTTCGCCCGCAGATCCACAAGAAGGTTCAGCACGACTGCTTGGATGGACACGTCCAAAGCGGCTGTGGGTTCATCAAGGATCAGAAATTTCGGCTCTAGTGCGACAGCGCGCGCGATGCCAACCCGTGCCTTTTGCCCACCTGACAGCTGATGTGGAAAGCGGTCTAGCAACGACAGCGGAAGGCCAACAAGTGATGCAAGTTCCTCGATCCGTGCCGTAAGCTTTGCGCCGCGCATTTTACCTAAACGCCGCAGCGGCTCTGCAATGGTTTGGCGGGAGGTGTGGCGAGGATTCAGGCTATCGGTGGCATCTTGAAACACCATCTGAATATCGGCCCGCCGCGCGTCTTTGGCAAATCCAGTTGCCGGAACATTCGCGATATCGTCGCCATCAAAAATGATCTCGCCGCTGGTCGCATCCATCAGCCGCACAAGGATTTCCGAGGTCGTCGACTTGCCGCACCCACTTTCGCCGACAAGACCAACACATTGGCCTTGATTGATGTGGAAAGAGATATCTTTGACCGCGTGGACCGGCCCAGATTTTCCAGCATAGGTCTTCACCAGATTGCGAACTTCAAGCAGGGGTGTGTCCGACACTTTTGGCACCAGCTCTTCGCCGCGATCCCCGGGCGGCAATAGACTGCGCACGCTTTCGCCAGCGCGCGGCGTCGCATCGACAAGTTTGCGGCTGTAGGGGTGCTGCGGGTCATTGAAAATCTGGATGGGGTCGCCCTGTTCAACGATCACACCGTCTTTCATCACCAAGATGCGATCGCAATATTGGGCTGCAAGGCCAAGGTCATGGGTAATAATGATGCTGCTCATTTCACGCTCGCGGATCAGATCGCGGACAAGATCCATGACGGCCTTTTGTGTTGTGATATCAAGGCCAGTTGTCGGCTCGTCCGCAATCAACAGACGGGGATCACAGGCAAGGGCAATGGCGCACACAATGCGCTGGCACATGCCGCCTGACAGCTCAAACGGATAGGCGTTGTAGCGGGCCTCAGGGTCATTGATCTTGACAGCCTCAAGTGCTGCAATTGCCTTGGCATGGGCATCATATCGGGTTCCGCGGGCATGGTGGCGCAGCACGTCTTCGATCTGGTGGCCAACTTTGCGGATAGGGTTCAGGGCGGCGCGCGGGTTTTGAAAAATCATCGATATTTCGCGGCCACGAATGTCGCGCATGTCTTTTTCTGTTGAACGGCGCAGGTCAATCCCAGAATACGTGGCCTCGCCCGCTTTGATCACCCCACCCGCGTCCAAAATTCGCATCAGCGCATAAGACGTCACCGATTTGCCCGACCCGCTTTCGCCCACGATCCCGAGGATTTCACCTTTGGACACCTCAAAAGTGATGCCACGCACAGCATCGACCTGGCCCCTACGGGTCTGAAACGCGACCGCAAGGTCTTTGACGGATAACATCCCGCTCATGTGCGTTTCCTTGGATCAACAATGTCACGCAGCCCGTCGCCGAGCAGGTTGAACGTAAAGACCGCAAGCATCAGCCAAAGCCCTGGGAAAACCGCTAACCACCATTCGCCGGAGACGATAAAGTTCGCCCCCTCAGCTACCATGATCCCCCATTCCGCTGTGGGTGGGCTGACGCCCAAGCCGATGAACGAAAGGCCTGCGGCGTTCAAAATGGCCCAGCCAAGGTTCAGCGAGACCTGCACCATCATAGGTGGCAAAGCGTTGGG
>CALGTJ010000420.1 GCA_937901435.1 uncultured Rhodobacter sp.
TCACATGCTCGGAGACGCCGCCAGAGAATTTCTACCAGTTTCGAGACACCACCTTAGTCATTTGTAGCCTCATTGCCCATTTCCACGTCGGCACAACCGGCAAGTGATACCGCCGCACAGATAGCCATAAATTGAATTTTCATGTGTATTCCCTTCTTGACTAATCCAAAACGTCACACACTCAAAGCGGTACCTCAACCCAAAAATGTCAATCTGACAGTCTTCCCGTCGGCTTTGCGTCTCTTGTAGTCTTCCCGCCCAGCAGAGCCTCACCAGAGCCACCAACGTAGACAATCTGAAACGTAACCTGCCCCTTAGCCTTGCAGCTACTACAGCGAAGGTTAGGCACCACGTCCTGCAAGCGGGTCTCCCACCCAAGACGGCCTATCAGCGGCTTTACAGCCAGCATCTTGTGCGTTCTGCATACCTTGCAGGTAATCGACAGATGGTTGCCTGATATGCTGCCTAGCTGAGTCAAAGATCAACCTCCCAAGCGAGTCGAACACAGCACCGACCCCACCAATGATTGTATGGGGAAATTGCATGGGAAAAACCCAACGCAAAAAGCGTTTAACATACTGATTTTTATGGAAAAATCCTAAGTGGCAGCCCGTAGGGGAGTCGAACCCCTCTTTCCAGGTTGAAAACCTGGCGTCCTAACCGATAGACGAACGGGCCAACGATGTGGCGTGGCGCGTGTCTAGGCAAAGCGCGGGGCGAGGGCAAGTGTCTTTTCGCAATCCGGCGCGGTTTTTGTCAGGTTTTTTATTCAGCGCGGGCGGCGTCTTCGAGACGCAGTTGGGCAGAGCGCGCGCCGCGCCATTGGTTTATCTCTAAACGCCCTGCAAAATGAAAGGGTGCGCCGCCGTGGGCCTCTAGGGTGGGGCCCAGAGCGGTGTCATAGGCGCCAAAGGCGATGGCGTCCAATTTGCCGCCCATTCCGTCGCTTAGGGTCAGTTTCAGGTGGGTTTCGCCAACGCGGCGGACGAATCCCACCTTTTGCGCCGGAAAGGCGTATCGAGGCGCAGAGGCCCCTGCGCCAAAGGGGCCGGCGATTTCGATCTGTTCGATCAATTCGACCGTGGCGGCCCCCGGCATCAGCAGGCCGTCCAGTGTCAGATCGCGTGGCCCAAGATCGGCGGCCCCCTGTTTGGCCAGCAATTCGGTGAGGCGTTCCATTGCGGCCTCTACCTGATCCCGTGCGACGGTCAGACCTGCGGCCATCTTGTGCCCACCGCCCTTTTGCAACAGACCCTCTGTGGTCAAGCGGTGGATCGCGGCGCCAAGATCGATTCCCGTGACCGAGCGGCCAGAACCTTTGCCGATGTCGCCCTCCAGCCCGATGACGATGGCGGGGCGGTTGGTGGCCTCTTTCAGGCGCGCGGCAACGATGCCGACCACACCGGGGTGCCAGCCTTCGCCAGCGGCCCAGACCAGAGCCCCGTCCAGACCGCGCTGGGTGGCTTGTTCGATGGCGGCCTCGCGCACGGCGTTTTCGATGTCGCGCCGTTCGGTGTTGAGCAGGTCAAGGCGTTCGGCCAAAGCGGCGGCCTCATGCGGGTCATTGGTGGACAGCAGGCGCGCGCCAAGGTCTGCCGCGCCGATCCGCCCCCCTGCATTGACGCGGGGGCCCAGCAGAAAGCCGAGCGAGTAGGGCGTCGGGGCCGTATCCATGCGCGCCACATCGGCCAGTGCAACAAGCCCCGCGCGACGCCGTCTGGCCATGACCTTGAGGCCCTGACGGACCAGCGCGCGGTTCACGCCGATCAGCGGGGCCACATCGGCAACCGTGGCAAGGGCGACAAGGTCAAGATAGCTCATCAAATCGGGGCCCTTGACGCCTTGGGCGCGCAACTGTCGGTTCACCTCGACCAGCAGCAAAAACACCACGCCAGCGGCGCAGAGATGGCCCAGATCGCCGCTTTCGTCCTGTCGGTTGGGGTTCACGACGGCGATGGCGTCGGGCAGGGTCTCTGTGCCGAGGTGGTGATCCAGCACGATCACATCCGCGCCCTTGGCGGCGGCAATTGGCCCATGCGAGAGCGTGCCACAGTCCACGCAGATGATCAGGTCGTGCTTTGCCGCAAGGCCTGCCATGGCCGCGTCATTGGGGCCATAGCCCTCGTCGATGCGGTCAGGAATATAGAGCGTCGCCTTTTGGCCCATATCGCGCAGCCATGTCAGCAGCAGCGCCGCAGAAGCCCCGCCATCCACGTCATAGTCGCCAAAAACCGCGATACGCTGGCGTTTGGTGAAAGCCTCTATGAACCGTTCGGCGGCGGTGCCCATATCGCGCAGGGACAGCGGATCGGGCAGCAGGTCACGCAAAGCAGGGGCGAGATAGGCGGCGGCCCCGTCCGGGGTTACACCGCGCCGCGCAAGGGTGGCACAAACAGCGTTGGGCAGGCCAGTGGCTTGCACCATTGCCTCACGCGCGCGCTCTTGGTCTATACCGGGGCCGACCCAGCGCCGCCCGGTAAGGGAGGCGGCAACATTCAGGAAATCATTCATGCGGTGAGGGTATCGCCTACCGCGCAGAGTTTGGCAAACCCGCTGTTTGAAACAGAGCGTTAAAGGCGGAACGACGGATGACTTTGACCGTAATGCGAAAGTTACCGCTGCCTTACAGAACAACACCGTTCCGCGTTGACTGATGCCCAAAGAGCTTGAAGCAGGCATCGTTAACCATAAATTTTTACCCCAACCTGATCAGACCTCGTCGAAATCTGTGAGACGCATCATCCCGGTCAAATTCCGTGCCTTTGCTTCGTGCCAAAAAGCCTCGGAAGCAAAGGGCAGATACAGGCTTCTCAATTCCCTCCAAAGACCTGCATCGCCAATCTTGTCCTTGAACATTCTGAAAGGACTGCCGGAGGTCATTAAAAACGGGCTTGGATCACCGGGCTGGGGGTTGCTTGACGGCTGGAATCTCAAGGTCTTGCTGGTATCATCAACCGTGTTCAATATCTGGCGGCAATTGAAAATATAGACGTCGGACTTAGAATAGGGGACACCGGATTGCTGCACTATTTCAACCGGCGAAAACTGGTGTTGATCGCCGTCGAATTCTTCAACCAATTTCTTGAACGCATCGCTGACGAAGAAAAAGCCGAAATTCGAGTGGTAATCCGGAATCGTGGCCCCCGTATCGACAAGCAGTTTTTTAGGCAACATATCTTCGGGAATTTTGTCCCGAAACGGTGCTGCGAAGTCAAAGCCGTAAATGCTGGGTGTTCCGTCCTTGGCTTTGAGCTCCTTTGCGTAGGCGACCATTGCCCGTCGCTCGATATCATTACGGTATTCGTCGATTTCTTTGTAAGCGTGTGCTGATCACCCATCGGGTTGTGGCTTGACTGTGTTTGACTGG
>CALGTJ010000421.1 GCA_937901435.1 uncultured Rhodobacter sp.
ATAAGACGGTTTACGTTGTTGCGCTGATTTTTGTCGCCATGGGGGTGATTAACAGCATGCCAGTTATTCCGGGGTGGGACCAGATGTGGCAAAGTCTCACTGGGATTGAAAACCTCAAGACCCGCAAGTTTTCAACGGAATGGTTTTACCCGATCGTTTTTTTTGTGATGATGCTAATTGTGGCGCTCAAAAATTCTATGTGGCGGGAATGGCAGGGCACATCCCGTGCTTGGTTTGGCGGGTTGATGGACGCAGCGCTGGTGCTTGCCGCTGCGGCCATTTCCATTACCTATCTGATCGAGATTGACAGTGTTTGCCTGATTGATGCGCTAAATGGTGACCGCGCGCGCATTATGGCGCAAACGTTAAAGGCTGAAACTGAGTTTGCCGAATTTATGGGATTGCCCGCGCCAGACACGGTCGACGACCCTAAATGTGTCTCGACGACCGGTGTTTGGCTGGTGGCCATCATGGGGATCTCGATACTAATATTTTTGGGTTATAACATTAAAGTCTGGGGTTTGCCACTGGTTGCTGTTTCGATCGCCGTAGCACTTTATACCATCGGCACTGTGATGGTTTGGTATTTCTACGGCCCCGACGACGTCAATAAATATTTTGTGACGAAAATGGGTGGTGAGCCGCGCACATTCTTGGATGGAATTCCAAACGTACATGACGCCTTGGTCAATACCGCCTCGGGCATGTTGGGGCGGTTCATGAATGTCATCATGAACATGGTCTTTCCTTATATTATCCTAGGCGCGCTGTTCGGGAAGTCAGCGGGCGGGCAAACCTTGATCAGGCTGGCCTTTCGCTGGACACGTCGCCTACGTGGTGGCCCTGCGCACGCCGCCATTGTCAGTTCGGCCATGTTCGGCACGATTACGGGCGGACCCGTGGTCAACGTCTTGTCGACAGGTGTTCTGACTATCCCGATGATGGTCAGGCGTGGTTTCTCCAAAGTCTTTGCCGGTGGCATGGAGGCTGCGGCATCGTCTGGCGGTTCGATCATGCCGCCTGTGATGGGCGTCGCCGCCTTTATTCTGGCGGCGATGACAGCCGTGCCATATCGCGACATCATCATCGCAGCGATCCTGCCTGCAATTGCTTATTTTGTCTGCCTATTTCTCAGCGCTAGTTTTCAGTCGTGTAAACAGGGTATCACGGCCGTTGGTGATTTGACCGAAGACATGCTGATAACCAAAGAAGACATCCTTCATCTTTGTCAAATATTCCTTCCCATTTTGTTGATCCTGTTCTTGCTTTTGACCCCAAAAGACGAGGTTGGTTGTGGTCCAATTGGCTGGATGTTGGGGGCAGAAGTCATGATGAATGGTGATCGCTGCATTGCAACATCGCTGCCGTGGGTATTACAGATATTTCAGAATGCAGCCGGGGATGCGGGTGCCACAGGATGGTGGGCTGCAGCATTGGTGTTGGTGCTACTATTTTTGGACAGAGCATTTCGGGCCAAACCGCGGATGCTGCTTGATGCCCTTGCTGAAGCAGGAATCACGATCTCGACACTTTATCTGATGTTGCTAGCTGTCACTGTGATCGACGTTTGTTTGAATTTCACAGGGCTTTCCAAATTCGTGGCAATCGACGTTCTGAAACTACTTTTGTCGTTGAATCTAGGAGATGGCGGATCCGTTCTAGTTCAATTCATTGCCCTTGTTATTACAATGCTTCTAGCCATTCTTCTCGGGATGGGAATGCCAGCTGTCCCTGCATATTTGAACGTGGCGCTGCTTATGGGGCCGTTGTTGATCGGATTGGGCATTGCGACATTCACGGCACATATGTTCATTTTCTATTTCGCCATCGCGTCGGCGATCACACCACCTGTCGCAATGGCCGCGTTCGCGGCATCGACCATCACTAAAGCGGACCCAATGGCAACAGGATTCAGCGCCATGCGATCAGGAATCGTCATGTTTGCTATTCCCTTTATCTTTGCCTTCTACCCAGAAATGCTACTGATTGATCAGGCACTGATTGACCCCGCAAGCCCCACCGGTGCACCTTTGGCGGGCTATGAAAACGGTGTCTCGTTCGGGTCGCTAGTGTGGCTTATTGCGCGGCTGATGCTGGCGCTTTATCTCGTTGCAAGTGCGCTGGCTGGATTTGATGCAGCACGTTTGTCTTTCCTATGGATTTTGATCCGCCTTGGCGCAGCGGTTGCGATCCTTATGCGACCTGAAATGGTCCAATTTGGCGCATTGGCATTCACAGCCGTACTGTTGGTGTGGCATCATATGGGTGCGCGCCAGCAGCAAAAGGCAGCATCCTAACCAATGGTAACACTCTGATGTAAAGGCGACATAGACCTATGACAAAGCGTCCAAATTTTCTGTTCATCATCACTGACCAGCAACGGGCGGATTGGTTGGGCTGTTACGGCCACCCCGTGTTGAAAACGCCAAACATCGACTCGATCGCGGCGCGCGGCACAGTGTTTGAGAATTTCCACGTGGCGTCACCGGTTTGTATGCCAAACCGCGCATCGCTTTTGACGGGGCGCTATCCCAGCCTGCATGGGCTTCGTTATAACGGATGTACCTTGCCAACAAACACCAACACTTTCGTCAATGTTCTGGCCGACGCGGGCTATCACACGGCGGCCATCGGCAAGAGCCATCTACAGCCCTTTACCGCCATGGCCCCCATGGGCAAAACCGCTGAGGAGATCGGCGAGATGCCAGAGGCGTGGCAGGTCGAACGTGTCAAAGACTATGAGGAAGAGCCCGCTAATTATCAGGGCGCCACGCGATATGACATCAAATTACCCTATTACGGCTATCAACATGTTGACATGGTGACCTCGCATGGGGATCAATGTGGCGGGCATTATGGCCAATGGTTCAAAGAGAATGCGCCTGATTGGAAGGCCTTACATGACCCCGAAAACCAGCTGGCGCACGACTATTCCTGCCCGCAAGCTTACCGCACTCCGATCCCCGAGGACTTGTATCCAACAGCCTACATTCGCGATCGTGCGATTGATTATATCACGTCGTGCGCCGATGAGAATGCGCCGTTCTTTACCTTCGTTAGTTTTCCCGATCCGCATCACCCGTTCAATCCACCCGGCAAATATTGGGACATGTACAACCCCAACGATTTCGAGGTGTCACTGCCTTATGACGCCCACAAAAACCCAACGCCACCTATGCAGTGGCTACATAAAAACTGGAAAGGCGACGGGGGGCAAACGACGCCGCAAACCGCGATGATGCTGGACGATCAGCAGATCAAAGAGGCTATGGCGCTAACCGCGGGCATGATGGCGTTCATTGATGACGCGGTGGGTGACATTATCGCGGCACTCGAGGCTTCGGGGCAATTAGACAACACGGTCATCTGTTACAATGCTGATCATGGAGATTATATGGGTGATTACAATATGTTGCTTAAAGGTGCGTTACCTTTTCGAAGTATCACGCGGGTGCCGTTTATCTGGTCGGATCCTGATGCACGGCGCCAGACCCGCTCTGACGCATTGTGTTCGACCGTTGATCTGGCCGCGACCATTCTTGACCGTGCGGGGCTTAAGCCGTTCAATGGAAATCAGGGTCAAAGCTTTCTACCCGCTATTAAAGCACAAGACGGGCTGCGCCATGAAGCCTTGATCGAGTACAACGATGGCGGCAAGCGTTTGGGGTTTGAAGAACCTGCGCGGGTTCGATCTTTGGTGACGGCTGAGTGGAGGCTAACAATTTATCGAGATCAGGATTGGGGAGAGCTTTATGATTTGAAAGCTGATCCCAACGAAACGGACAATCTGTGGGACACGGCCGATCATCAAGACACACGGGCGCATCTGACCAACCGTCTTGCACATCACCTTATCGCGCAGATGGATGAAAGCCCCTGTGCGGATCGTCTGGCCTAAAGGGGTGGGAGAAAGTTTAGATTTTAGGAGACCTAAATGCTGACCCCAGATGAAATTTGGTACGGAGCAGATATTTTGACGATGGATGCCTCGCGCCCCAAAGCGGAAGCGATAGCAATCAAAGACGGTCGGATACTGGCCGTTGGAGGCGATGCAGACGTGCTGAACCTTGCTGGACCGGGTACTAAATTAAACAACATGCATGGCCGTTTCATGATGCCCGGTTTGGTGGAAAGCCATACACACGCGCTCTGGGGGGCATGTCGTGATCTGTTTGATGTTTATGTTGGTTATCAGGCGAGCCTCAATCAACTTCTTGAGGCTGTGGCGGCAAGAGCCAAGCAACTACCAGCGGGTGACGTAATCAATGGCGGCCCGTGGCGACATGAAATGCGAGAGATGATGGGCCCAGAACCGCACAAGGTTTTGGATGCGATCTCGACAGAGCATCCAATTGTGTTGAATGACACAAGCCAGCATATTCTGTGGTGCAATTCGAAAGCGCTGGAAATGGGAGGGATTTCTAAAAACACCCCCGATATTCCCGGCGGTGTTACTGAGCGTACCGCAAGCGGAGAGCCCAATGGTATTCTGGCTGAAACGGCTGGAACGACGGTGCGTAAATTGACGGCACGTAACGCAGATCAGATGTCCCAAGCGGCCAAGAGTTTTATACAATATTTCAACAGTATGGGCATCACTGCGTTCAAAGAGCCGATGGCGTATGAAGAAGATCTTCGGGCGTACTATGATGCGGACCAAGCCGGTGAATTGACCTTACATATGGCCGCTCATTTGGTGCGCCAAAGCCCGATGACCGACGGGGTCGTGCCATACGATCAGCTTGAAACCCTACGTGATACCTATGCGAGCAGCAACATTCGGACCAGTTTTGCTAAGTTATTCATCGATGGTGTAGCACTCGGACATACGGCGTCCTTCATTGAACCCTACCTTGCGTCCAGCGGGTACGATGTCGGATCTCATGATCCTGATGCAACGCTGTTGATGGCGCCTGACGTTTTAAACGAAACGGTGACCGAACTGGATGCGCGTGGCTTTACGGTCAAAATGCATGCAGTTGGGGATAACGCAATCCGCAAAGCATTGGACGCCATCCAAGCGGCTCGTACGACAAACGGTGAGAGTGGTTTGCGACATGAAACGGCACATAATTCGTTCGTGTCCGACGCTGATCTGGGTCGGTTTAAATCCTTGAATACTATTGCGGAAATGTCGCCAAAGATGTGGTTTCCGAATGCGGCAACGCCGGTTCAATTGGCAGTTTTGGGCGAAGAGCGTTTACGGACGTCGCATCGCATCCGAGATCTTCTACGGGCTGGCGCAGAAATGACATATGCTTCAGATTGGCCAGCCTCTGCGCCGGATGCCAATCCTTGGACCGGACTTTCTGGCATGATCACGCGCAAGAACAATGATCCTAAATATGAGGGTGAGTTCAATCCAGAGCAGGCAATTACTCTTGAGGAAGCACTTCCTTTGTTCACAACAAATGGCGCACGCTCCCTCAACATGGAATCCGAAACTGGAAGTCTGGCCATTGGGAAGTGGGCTGACTTTATTGTGTTAGAGA
>CALGTJ010000422.1 GCA_937901435.1 uncultured Rhodobacter sp.
TATTGTTTTGATCTTGGGTGGCATTATTTTCTGGGCGTTAGAACGCATTGTTAAATCGCCATGGGGACGCACGCTAAAGGCAATTCGCGAAGACGAGATGGCCGCGACATCACTTGGCAAAAACCCAGCTCGTATACGGCTGGAGTCCTTTATCATCGGTTGCATGATTATGGGGTTGTCCGGCGCGCTATATGTCTCTTTTATTGGCTATGTCAGTCCCTGGGATTTCTTACCTATCCTGACTTTCCAGATTTGGACTATGCTAATCGTGGGCGGTAGTGCTAATAATCGTGGTGCTGTCCTTGGCGCATTAATCGTTTGGAGCGTCTGGACTAGCAGTGGCTTTATCATTTCACGCGTGATTCCAAGCGAAATCCAAGCACAAGGTGGTGCGATACAGGCCATTTTGATCGGGCTGGTCCTTGTTGTAACACTTTTGATTCGACCCCGTGGCTTGATTGGGGAACAATTACACGTTTCACGCCACGCACAGCCCTAGATTGATTGTAAAATTAAAAGCACACTTTGACCGCTTTGGGTTTTGCGTGCAACATGTCGAGAGGTATGTTGTAGCATCCTCAATGTACCAACTTTAACAACTAACAAGTCTTTGGCATCACATTGCGCCATTGACGAATAAATTGGGAGGAATACATGCTTAAATCGATAAGTAAGAAGGCCTGTACTTTTGTTTGTATGGTTATAGGCTCTGCAGCCTACGCTGTGGATTGTCCAGTCAAGCTGGGTGCAATTCTGCCAGTAAGCGGGCCAATGGGACAAGTTGGTGAACGCATTTCTAACACCGGAGCTTTCGCGGTTGAGCAATTCAATGAGGCGGGCGGTGTGCTCGGTTGCCCCGTGGAATACGTGCTGCGCGATACTCAAGGCCAATCCACTGTAGGCGTCGATGCTGCAAAAGCTTTGGTTGATTTGGATGGTGTTCAAGCGTTGATTGGTGCGGTGTCATCCGGCGTTAGCCTTCCCGTTTTGACGTCGGTTGCCGTACCCTCCAAAATCACCCAGGTATCCTGTTGTTCGTCTTCTGAAAGCTTCACAGCCTTAGCAGAAGAAGGAAAAACTGATGGCTACTGGTTTCGCACCTATGCCACCAACCGCAGTCAATCTGCGATGGGTGCAAAGTTAACCGTCGACAGCGGCTTTAAGAATACTGCGGTGATCTACGTGAACACCGATTTTGGCGTCGGTTTGGCCAAACGGTTTGAAGCGGACATAGCTAAGCTTGGTGGCAACATCACTCAGATGGTCGCCTATAATGAAAGCCAGCAAAGCTATCGTGCTGAGGTGACTAAGGCTTTAGAGGGCAATCCAGATTCCCTGTTCCTCGTGGCCTTTCCTGTTGACGGTGCTACGATCACCCGTGAATGGTTATCGTTTGGTGGAACAAACAATCTGATCGTAAACAATTCGTTGCGTTCAGATGATTATTTCGCCGCCGTTGGCTCGCAATATTTGCAAAACCTACAAGGCTACGACAGTGCGCAGCCGCGCCTACCATCAGTCGACAACTTTAATGAGATGTTCGAGGCCAAATTCAATACGCCACCAAATGGTCCTGGTCTGCATTCTGTCTATGATGCTGTTACGGTTGTTTTGTTGGCGATGGAGGCCGCGGGCCAAATTACTGGCGAAAGCATTCGCAACAATATCCGTCTTGTGACTTCGCCCGATGGGACCGAAGTCTATCCTGGGCCAGAAGGGATTGCGCGTGCCAAGGAGCTTTTGGCAGACGGTAAAACCATTCGCTATGTTGGTGCAACTGGCGCACTGTCTTTCGATAAGAACGGCGACGTTCAGGCTCCTAAAATGACCTGGAAGCTGGACGGTGATAAAAATGTTGAAACTAGCTACATGACCACCTCTGAGGTCGGAGAGCTGATCAAAATGCTTGATAATTGATATCTTCTAAACAGCAAAAGAGGCGTATTTTTTGCGCCCCTTTTCTTTCCAAAGGTAGTATCAATGGTCAAAAAACGCACCCATGTTTTCAGTGGCTCAATCTATGAAGAGATGGCCGGTTATGCCCGTGCTGTGATCGTGGAGGACCGTATCTTTGTGTCCGGCACGGTTGGTATAGATTTTGCCACAGGCAAACTTGCTGATGGGGCCGCCGCCCAGACCCAAATAGCATTGGATATGATCGAAGCTGCACTTAAAAAAGCCGATTCAGGTTTGCAAGATATCGTTCGAGTGCGCATTTATGTTCCAGACCCGAATGATGTGATGACGATCTCCACAGTGCTTAAAGACCGTCTGGGTTTTACCAAGCCGGCCAATACTACGGTCTGCGCGCCCTTAGCTGTACCCGGCGCACATGTGGAAATCGAAGTTGACGCAATCCGGGGTTCTGGCACGCCGCGTGAGGTCTAGTTTATGAGTTGTGACACAGCGATTGTTCGGATTGACCGGCCCGCCCGAGAGAGCTTTAATTTTGTCTCGGCCGCCAGAAATCTTAGTCTCTGGTCATTTGGCACTTGGTCTGTTGATATTGATGAAACTGGGCTAATTCAGGGTAGGTCCATTAAAGATGGGTCATCTATTTTTGTGCGTATCGTGCCATACCCGGAACAACTTTTGATCGACTTTATGATTGGAAATGAGGCTGATTCATTAACGCCGCGAATATACATCCGCATTCTC
>CALGTJ010000423.1 GCA_937901435.1 uncultured Rhodobacter sp.
CCTGATCCACCTTAACAGGGCCGCAAAGTGGTCGAAGAACTAGGACCACCTCTGCTCTTTGCAAAAATTACGACTGGTTCTTGTTTTACACACAGGTACGATAGATAAAAGAAACACTTTAGAAGGAGTGCCTTGAATGAAGACGACTCGGAATATTCTGCTTGGTCTGACCACCGCCGCCCTGACCGCTGGCATGGTCTTCGCCGGAAGCCACACAACCCCCGAGGGTCAGGCCGTCGCCGCCCGTCACGCCCATATGGACCTTTACCAATTCAACCTTGGCATCCTTGGCAATATGGCCAAAGGGGCTGTCGATTTTAATGAAGACATCGCCATGGGTGCTGCCAAGGATCTGGCCGCGCTGGCGAATATGTCTCAGGCCTCTTACTGGATTCCCGGCACCACCAGCGAAGAGTTCGAAGGCAGCCGCGCTTTGCCCGCCGCCTTTACCGACATGGATGATGCAATCGCGAAATCCACCGCGCTGGCCGAAGCTGCGAATGCCATGGCCGAAGCCGCAGGCACGTTGGACGGTATCAAAGCCAATCTGGGCAAAGTCGGCGGCGCATGTGGTGCGTGCCACAAGGCCTACCGCGCCCCTTCCAGCTAAATTATGACAAGGCAGATTGCCAATCGTGCTTAGACGTCTGATCAGATGGGCGGTGTTCCTGGCTTTAGTTGGGGCCGCCGTTTTTTGGTGGGTCACCCGTCCGGTGACCACCGATCCCGCCCTCGTTGCCGCCATGACAGGCGATCCTGTCGCGGGCGAGAAAATCTTTTATGCCGGTGGCTGTGCGTCATGCCACGCCGTTCCGGGTTCCGAGGACAAGCTGGTTCTGGCGGGGGGAATGTCCTTTGACAGTCCCTTTGGTGTGTTTTACGCGCCCAACATTTCGCCCGACCCCACCCATGGCATCGGCGGGTGGAGCGCGCTGGATCTGGTGAATGCGATGCACAATGGCGTCTCGCCAGAGGGCCAGCATTACTTTCCGGCCTTCCCCTATACATCGTATATCAAGGCCGAAATCAGCGATATCGTGTCACTGCACAGCTATCTG
Source organism: uncultured Rhodobacter sp. (assembly GCA_937901435.1). Next base: position 1,059 of record CALGTJ010000423.1, read on the forward strand.
GTGACGCTGCCGGCCTCTGATGTGCCCAACAAACCGCATGATGTGGGCTTTCCCTTCAACATCCGGCGCACGCTTGGCGGATGGAAGTTCCTGTTCCTCAAGGACGGATGGAATGTCACTGCCAGCCTGACCCCCGAAGAAGAGCGCGGGCGCTATCTGGCAGAGGCTTTGGGGCACTGCGGCGAATGTCACACGCCCCGCAATCCTATTGGCGGGCTTACCCTGTCGAAATGGCTGGGCGGCGCGCCAAACCCATCGGGCAAGGGCAATATTCCCAATATCACCCCCGGCGCCCTTTCGTGGTCAGAGGCCGATATCGCGGAATACCTGAATTCTGGTTTTACCCCCGAATTTGACAGCGCCGGTGGTCACATGGTCGAAGTGATCGCGAACACATCCAAACTGCCTCAGTCGGATCGCGACGCGATTGCCGCTTATCTCAAGAAAGTCTCTGCGGTCAACTAACCCTTGACCGCAAGGGCAGAGCGGACCGTCTCTGCACGCGAGCGCAGAGCGTCCGACAGGCTGGTGATGTCACTTGCCACCGCGATAAACCGTGCGCCCATATCACGATAGCGCGGCATGCTTTCGACGCTCAGGCAGAATATTCCGGCGGTTTTTCCCGCGGCGCGCGTGCGCTCGATCACATGAGCGATCGCGTCGTCAACTTCGCGCGAGTCTGGCTGCTC
>CALGTJ010000424.1 GCA_937901435.1 uncultured Rhodobacter sp.
ATGAGTGCGGCCTGACGTTATTGTAGTCATATCGCCAGAGCGCCAGCTCTCGCCGGGCATCTTCCAGGCTGTCGAACATCTCCTCGTTCAGCAACTCGTCCCGGAGGCTGCCATTGAATGACTCGATGAAGGCATTCTACTGCGGCTTTCCCGGATCAATGTAGTGCCCTAAGATTTCTATTCTTGGCGTATCGAATTTTCCCAATTGCGTAAGAAGGCTTGTCTTTTCAAACGATCCAAAAACACCAACAATCCCGGGCCCAGACGAATGGGGCGCAGCGCCTTTTGTTTGTCGGATGCACCATCAAAAACTGGTGGCAAGCCAGTTGTTTCAGCCAAGCTTTCCTGAGTTGGTTTAGACAATAGAAAATCTATCATACGCCCAGCAACATCCGGATATTGCGCGTTTTGCGGAATAAATGCGGTGCGCATCATCACCGTGACATAATCTTGCATCGGCACAATCGTGATGCCCGGTTCATGCGCCAGCCGATTTTCCGCATAAGAGCCCAGCACATTATAAGCCAGCGCCAAACGACCTTGGTAAACGTCGTCGATCATTGCCCCGGAACAACAATAAAGCTGGGTGTTAAGACGGCCCATCACCTCGGTCAAACGCCAAAAACTGTCGGTATTGCGGCTATCTTGCGTAGCAAACAAATACCCAAGGCCCGAGGTGCGCACGTCATAAGTGCCGATGCGTTGATCAAAAATCTCTGGGTGCACGCGCAACAAATCGATCAGCTGTTCACGGTTTTTTGGTATTTCCAATCCTGCAAAAAGCGCGTCTGAAATAACCAAAGCCGCAGGTTCTTGGGTAAAAGAAAACAGCTGGTCCTGCCATTTAGCCCACCCCGGAAGTTGCGCGGTTTGGGACGAAACATACTGTTGTGCAAACCCGTCATTGACCAGTTTGGTTTGCAAATCCATGGCCGATGAAATCACCAGATCAAAAGGCGCACCCTCCTCATAAATTGCCGCCATTACCTCGGTGCTACTGGCCACAGTATAATCAACTGTGATCCCTTGATTGATTGATTGAAACGTGCGGATCAATGGATCAAAGGCGGCAATGTCGGCGGTTGAGATCACCCTTATGGTTTGCGTGGGCATGGGTGCCGTGTACAGGCGGCGATCCTCGACCTCAAAAGCGAAACTTGGGTGAAAAGAGCTTAAAATCATACCAATGGAAAATAAAGTGACACGCATGCGCCGCCTCCTTTGGTGTCTGTATTATTGTTAATTTTGACACGTCCGCCATGGGCACGGGCAACCTCATCAACAATGGTTAAACCAAGACCAGAACCAACGATGTCCTTGACGTTTGTGCCACGTTTAAATCGCTGTAAATGGTCGCTCAAATTAGCCCCGGCAAAACCTCGGCCTTGATCGGCAAAACTGATAATGTAGTTATGAGCATCACGACCAAGAGCAACTGTGATGTCACTTTCGGAGAACGAATATTTTATTGCATTGTCCAAGATATTTCGCAATGCGTTTTGCAACATGATCGGGTCACCATCAAAGCCGAAATCGCCGCCCTGATCCTGCATTATTATTGAAATATCCTTTAGTTCCGCCGTGGGCGACAGGCGCTCAACGGTTTCTGCCGTCAATTTGCGCAAATCTAAGGCCTCGGTTTGAAGCTGATCGGCTCGGAAATTCACCATCGCGTGATCCAGCAGTTGCCCAGCCGACCGCGAGCTTTCATCAATGGCGCGGATCATTTCCCGCAAGGCCGTTTTGTTTTTGGATTTTTCTAATCCGCGGTGGATCACCTCGGCTTGTGTACGCACCGTCGCCAATGGCGTGCGCACGCGATGCGCGGCTTCGACGATGAAATCCTCAGATCGGGTAAGGCTGGATTTCAGCCGCGCGATCAACGAATTTAACGCGGTGATTAACGGCACCAATTCCGCCGGTGCCTGTGTTTGAACCGCGCGTAGATCGCTGGGTCCGCGGCGGGTCACAGAACCGGCCACACGATTGAGCGGGGCAAGTGCGCTGTGGGCGGCCCATAGGCTCAGCCCGGCGGCAACGAAGAAAAAAACGATGCCAATTGCCACCGCCCAAAGCGTGATGCGCGACGATATTTGTACCAGCCCAAGACGGGTCTGCGCCACGACGGTGCGCACCAATGCCTGTTGGCTTTGGCTGCCGACAAGGCGTGTTACAACCACGGCGCGGACCTGTTCACCGCGATACTCAAAGGTGGAAAATTCCGGCTGATTAGGTACGGCCAGCGCCGCTTTGACCACCAGATCATCATAGCCTGTCAATGTTTCACCATCCACCAATACACGGTAAAACACGCGATCTTCGCTGATAGTACCCAACATGGACAACGCTGAATAAGGCAATTCCAGCCGCACCTGTCCGCCCTCGACAAAAAGTGCATCGGCAATCGACGTCGCTGAAGCCGCCAAAATATTGTCCTGGGTATCAGCCGCTGCTCGTTCGGCCATGCCACGTACGATCAAGAACAATACCAGCGACAATAGCAACGCGATCAACGACAATTGGATTACCAAACGTCTCTGCATAGAACCTTTTGGCAAAAGGCCCGTCATGGCCTTGCGACCAAACGATAACCCAAACTGCGCACTGTTTCTATTTCCGCGCGCGTGCCAGCCAGCTTTTTACGAATCCGCCCTACATATACTTCGATCGCATTTTCAGAGACATCCTCAGACAGCGAAAACAGACGGTCGATAAGATGGTTCTTGGAAAAAATTTGCGCGGGTGCGGCAAAAAATATCTCAACAAGCCGTAATTCACGGTTTCGCAAATTCTGAATGTTGTCATTGGCAATTAAAGTTGCCTCTTGCGGATCTAAAATCACGCCGGCAAATTCCAGACGATTCTGTGCCGCCCCGCCTTGCCGACGCAAAACAGCGCGACATCTTGCTTCTAATTCGGCGAAATCGAAAGGTTTCGTGACATAATCATCGGCGCCCAAATCCAACAATGTTATGCGATCCGAAACTTGCGAGCGGGCTGTCAAAACGATCACAGGCGTTTTGTTTTTGGCCAGCCTGTGGCGCGCCAAAAAATCGCGACCATCACCATCTGGCAACATAATATCAAGCAAAATCAGATTGTAATCGGTTGTATCGACAAAAGCACTGGCATCAATAAGCCCAGTGGCGTGATCCACCGCATGACCATCCAATGCAAAACGCTCGCAGACGGCACGAGCCAGTTGGGCATTATCTTCTACCAAGAGAAATCGCATCAATTTCCACTTTCGTTCATGGTGACAGGTTGCTGTCAGCTTTCCTGGTTCTGTTGTCACCATGTGCGGGGAACCCCGCCTATGTCAAATGGGAGGAACTAATGACAAATCGCTTTTTCAAAGCGCTGGCAACC
>CALGTJ010000425.1 GCA_937901435.1 uncultured Rhodobacter sp.
ACCAAACCCTCGCCTGAGACGCACACTCTCAAAATGGGGGGTGAGTAATTACCTCATTTCGCCCCCTCCGCTGTCTGGGCCATGACGTCGCGGGCGACTTTCCTGACGGCCTCGTAATAGCGGACATAGCCGGTGCAGCGGCAGATATGCTCTCCGATGGCGTCTGCGATGGCCTGATCAAGCTGATCCTCTTTGATCGGCGCGCGCGCGACCTGATCCAGAAACACGGTGGCAGCCATCACGAAGCCGGGCGCGCAATAGCCGCATTGAAAGGAAAAGTTGCTCAGGAACTCTTGTTGTATGGCAGAGAGCGTGCCGCCTTGGGCAATATCCTCTATTGTGCGGATCTCTGTGCCGTCCAGAACCGACAGCGGTGTCGAGCAACTGATCATCGCAGTGACGCTTGGCCCTTTGGTGACAGAGACGGTGCAGGCCTTGCACACGCCAATCCCACAGCACAGCTTGGTCCCGCTCAGGTTCATGTCATCATGCAGATAGTCCAACAGGGTCTCGGCGCTGCGGCTGGCGTCAACCTGTTGGGCTTCGCCATTGATGGTGAAAGAAAGGCTCATCCGTTCAACCCCTCAAGAATTTTCTGTGGTGTAATCGGCAGCGAGGTAAAGCGCAGTCCCAAGGCATCACGCAGCGCGTTCGAGATCGCAGGTGCGACAGAGCACATCACTGCCTCGGCAATCCCGCGCCCCTGTTCCTTGTCCTCTTTGGACAGCGGTTCGAGAATATCGAGCACCTGACTGCGCCCGTCTTGCACATACTGGGTGGCCAGCGGCACATCGCCAAAGCGCGCCACGTGATAGCGGTTCAGGTTCCATGTGCCATCGGCCGGGCCGTCCATGCCCGGCGGCATGTCCTCTAGCAGGGTATAGCTGATCGCCATGGCCATACCGCCTTGCGACTGGCCAGAGACCAGAGGCTCCACATGGACCTTGCCCGCGTTCAGCACCGACAGGGCGTTCTCGATCTGCACCTGACCGTTTGCGCGATCTACCGTCAGCCCAATGACATTGACGCAAGGTGCCCAGACATAGCGCGAGGCGCGGCTGGTATCGCAGGTCATGCCGTTGGTCCGGGTGCTCTGGCGCGGCATTGCGCGGACCGCGCCATCGGTGGAATAATAAGACAGCCCATCGAGTTCAAAGCGGTGCAGGCCAGAGGCGGTGTCGAAATCGGCAGAGATCCAGACGTCCTCGAAATAGGCATGGGCCAGAACGCCTGCGTCATAGGGGCTGTTGTAGAGGATATCTGCGATCTGGGGCAGCGTCAGACTGCCATAGTCTTTGCCCATCAGCATGCCATCCTGCCACCATGTGTCGTCTTTGGTCAGGCTCTGGTCGCCCCAGTGATCCCGCGCAATCGGCAGGATCGTATTCTGAAACAGCGCCTCTGCGGCTTGTTGCACCACATGGACTTGATGCAATCCAGTCAGGCAGGCAGAGGACGATCAGGTTGCCTTTTTGGTCACCAGAGGATCACCTTCCCACGTCGGGTTGGTCACGCCCGGTGTCGTTGGATCATCCGGGCAGCCGATGTAACGGTTGGCGATCATGCCGGTTTGGCCGAACAAGGTGTTTCCACCCATATCGACCGTGCTGGCGTTGGCCCCCAGGATGTCTCCGATCACAACGCCTAATGTCGTGGCCGATCCGTTGCCCATATCCACTGCGTCCGATTGCAGATGATATGTGCCGTCCGAGTTCATCTTGATCGCGGCGATTACACCATCGCCGCTGGTCCCGTAGGCCTGCAAGGACATGGCGAGGCCGGTGCCATAGGTGATGCCGCGCTGGGCGAAACCTGCCTTAATCTCGTGGCGATCTTTCCACAGCGGGTGGTCCGCGACCCGTTCCAGCATCTCGTGCAGGCGCAGATCCTGGTTCAGCTTGCCCCCCACCACGGTCGTGTCCTCGCGAGAGGTCACCACATTGCGCTTGCGCATCTCCAGCGGGTCCCAGCCCTGCTTGGCCGCGATCTCGTCCAGCGCGGTTTCGGTGGCAAAAAAGGCCTGCGGACCGCCAAAGCCGCGCTGCGAGCCGCCAGAGACGTTTTCGCTATGGGTTGCCTTGGCGGCGATATTGGCCATCGGCACCTTGTAAGAGCCCCCGGCACAAAGCGCGGCCAGTTGCGCCACATAAGGCGACAGGTTTTTGCGCCCGCCCCCGTCAAAGGTCATATCCATCTGGATCACCTTGATTTTCTGATCCGGCGTCACGGCAAGAAGGCCGGACAGATCACAGGCATGGCGTTTCAGGCCGACGCGGAATTGTTCGAACCGGTCATATTCCAGCTTGACCGCGTTGCCCTCTGAAAATTCGGCGCAAAGCCCCAGCATCAGCGAAAACGGCGAGGAATCGCGTCCGCCGAACCCACCCCCCGGAAAGCAGCTGATCAGATTGGCCTCTTTGACCGTCAGGCGCGACCCGCTATCGCCGTACATCTCGGCAATGTCCTTGATGTCGCCGTCCGGAGATTGTGTGCCAAGCAGGACGTTCATCGACCCGTTGGCGTCGTCGTACCAGATCAGACCGGACTCAGGCTCCATGAACATCGGATCCATGGCGCGCATGTCAGAGGTAAAGCGATGGTTGATCAGATCGGGGGCTGTGGCCAGATAGGCGTCGATCTCTTTGGCGTGCGCCTTGGCAGCATCGTCATAGGTCGCCTTGGTCGAGGTGAAATACGAAAACCCGCCATCGCGGTGAAATGGTGCGTCCTGTTTCAAGTAAAGCGTCAGTGGGTCAAAGACGGCTGGATCGTCTGGGTCGGGGCCAATCTCTGGCCCGTATTTTTGATAGGCGGCATCGTCGAACTGCATCTGGCGCTGGGCCGCGCGAAAGGCGGCGCGGGTGTCGAACAACAGCAATGCGACGGCTTGGCCCAGAAAATTGGCGCGATGCCCCTGACGCACCACAAGGTCAAACTCGACGGCTGTCGGGTGATCCAGATCGGTGCCCTCGGTCTGTCCCCGTGCTTTCACAGCCTCAAAAATCTGTTCATCCACGATGCTGTCGCGGCTCAGCCGGATGACCGGGTTCAACTGACCAGAGGCAAGGTTATTGCCATAGACCACTTTGACCGGGCGCGCCTCTGGCGGCAGAGCGGTCAGATCCACGTCCAGAAACACCCGCGTGGTTGTCATCGCGCGCAGGTACATCGCGTACCACTGTGTTTGCGGCCAGCCGTATTGGTCGCTCAGGTCCCTGGAGTTGTAGTCGCGGGCATAGATTTTGCCGCCGGTAACCTTGGTCACCCCTTCGATCCGCTGAGAGGCTTTGCCCGGTGTCGGGGACCAGCTTTGTGCCCTGGCCTGAGCATTGGTACAACCAAGAGGGATGCCAAGAACAGAAACAGTGATCACACCTGTCGACGTTTTCAAAAACCGTCGTCTGGTCAAGCCGTTGGATTGGTGTTGACTTTTTTTCTTGGCCATCCGCGTATCCCCATCAGTCACATTTCGCGAAACAGAAAAACCAGAAACAACACAGCGGCATGATAATCCCAATGGTTGTATTTCTCCAAACGTTAATCGTTGGTTTGCAGGCCTGATTTAAACTTTTGTTAATAGCTTAAGGCATGGCAGCACGGATCTGTCTGTGAACCTCTTCACAGATCAGCGTCAAAATCCGGGGATGTGACCTTGGATGGGATTCGGACAGGCGCATGGCGTGAGGCAAGAGGATGCCGCAGAAACGCCAAAGCCAACGACGCCCCTGACAGAGCGTCGTGCAACTGGCTTTTCGATAAAAGCCTAGTAGTTAAAATCCGGCAAGCTATCCAGCGCGGTGGTCAGCGCCTCGCCCCAGCCGTCGGAAATCGAATGGAAATAGGGGTCATTTGCGACCACCCGCTTGCTATAACCCAGCTTGAGCGTGTCGGTTTCATAGACCTGAAGATCCAGCGGCATCCCAACCGACAGATTGGCCTTGATGGTGCTGTCAAAGCTGACCAGCAACAGCTTTATCGCGGCGCGGAAATCCAGATCGGGGGAATAGGCGCGCACCAGAATGGGGCGGCCGTATTTGGTTTCGCCAATCTGGAAAAACGGGGTGTCCTCGCCCGCCTCGATAAAATTGCCTTCGGGATAGATCAGGAACATGCGCGCGGGCGAGCCTGCGATCTGACCGCCCAGAATGATCGTGGCGTTAAAGGTGCTGGACGCGGTTTGACCCGATTGCACGCGGCTTGCGATCACTTCGCGCAGGGTGTCCGCCACCAGTCGCGCGACCTGAAACATCGAAGGCTCTGCAAAGACGGACGGCGTGCGATCCTCTGGGGCCTTGGTGCGTTCGTCCAGCAGGCTGATAACGGCTTGGGTCGTGGCAAGGTTTCCGGCGGTCATCACGGTGATGACCCGGTCGCCTTCCTTTTCCCAGCTGTGCATCTTGCGATAGGTCGAGATATTGTCGAGCCCCGCATTCGTGCGCGTGTCTGACATGAACACCAGCCCATGATTCAGAACCATCCCGACGCAATACGTCATACTATTTCCCTGCTACTGCTGTGCGACCAGAATTGCGACATCGAGGCTTTCTGTGGTGCCTCCGACGCGCATGCCAGTTACAGGCGCAGCCTGTGAATAGTCCAGCCCTGTTGCGACACGTACATAGCGTTCGTCGGGGCAAATTTCATTCGAAATGTCGAACCCGACCCAGCCGAGGCCATCAATGTGAACCTCTGCCCATGCGTGGGTGGCGTTTTGTTCGATGCGGTCGTTCATCATCAGAAAACCGGACACATAGCGGGCGGGCAGGCCCATATTGCGCGCGCAGGCCAAAAAGACATGCGCATGGTCCTGACAGACGCCGCGCCCGGCGGTCAGCACCTCTTCGGCACCCCATTCCACGTCAGAGGTTCCGGTCTCATAGGCGACAGCCGCCCCGATGGCATGGGACAGCGCGTGCATCCTTGCCAGATCGGTTTCACCACTGACACCGCGGATGATCTCGCGGCAGCCCTGGCCGACTCGGGTGCGGGGCGTGTGACGCTGGTACAGCCAGAGCGGGGCGCAGCCGATATGGGGGCCAACGATCCCGTGCGACTCGCTGATCTCAACCTCTCCCTCGACCTTGACCTCTAGCGACGTCGTCCCCGCGTCAAAGCTGATCAGGTCCACACGGTTTCGGTGATAATCCTCGTAAGTGACTTCTTTCTTGCCGCCCTCGATCTCTATCCCCCACGACAAGACTTTTTGCGACGGAGAGGTTTTGGGGGTCATCCGCAATTGCTGTAGCCCGTAGGTGACCGGATCAGCAAAGCTGTAATGAGTGCTATATGATATTTTCAGGCGCATATTATTCAGCGAACCTATAATCTATTTCGATCTGTGCCCCGAGATCTGCTAAGGAGCCAAGGAAATGCTGGATGTACTGATGCAGGCCTTGCTCGAAAATCACATCGATATCCTGTGTCGCAAACCTTGCGGTCAGGCCGGACACCTTGTCATGCGACGCCATGGTAGAGCCGTAGTCGTTGGCAAGATAGCTGAGGTTTCCTTGAAGTTTCGAGGCGCAGAAATTGAGGCTGCGTGGCATACGGCGATCAAAGATCAGGAAGTCCGCAATATCACGTGGCCGCACCACATTGCCATGGACAAGCCTATAGCCTCCCTTGGCAGAGACCGATTGCAGGATCGTGTCCCACTGCACATTGTCCAGCCGTGATCCCACGGCCCCGGCAGAGGGCAACAACACGTAGTATTTCACGCTCAGGATCCGCGCGGTGTTGTCGGCGCGTTCGATAAACGTGCCGACGCGGGCGAAATTATAGATGTCATTGCGCAGCATCGTGCCATCTGTCGTGCCGCGCACCAAGGCGGCGCGCTGCCGGATCAGACCCAGAACGGCGGGCAGGTCGCGTTCGTTGACCTTGCGCGCCAAGGCGTCCTTGACAGCCATATAGGTGCCGTTCATCGCCTCCCAGACCTCGTGGGTCAGGGCGGTGCGCACCATGCGGGCGTTATGGCGCGCAGATTTCACCAGTGACAGCACCGAGGACGGGTTGTCAGAACTGCGCAGCATCCAGTCGATTGCGGCGTCTTTGGTCAGGGTCTCGTAATTGGCTTGGAACGCCTGATAGACAGAGGCCGCCTTGAGCACGGACATCCATTCATCATCGGTGTCATTGGACCGGGTCAGCGCGATCCGTTGCCCGGTGTCAATCAGGCGCGCGGTGCATTCTGCGCGCTCCAGATAGCGGTACATCCAATAGAGGCCGTTTGCGGTTTTTCCCAGCATGCGCCTAGTCCTCCAGCACCCAAGTGTCTTTGGTGCCTCCGCCCTGCGAGGAGTTCACGACCAGCGAGCCTTTCTTGAGTGCAACTCGGGTCAGACCGCCGGGCGTGATGTTGATCTCGTCCGGGCTGACAAGCACATAGGGGCGCAGGTCCACATGACGTGGGGCAAGCCCGGCGCGGGTAAAGATCGGCACTGTAGACAGCGCCAGCGTGGGCTGCGCGATGTAGTTGCCGGGGCGCGACATCAGTTTCTTGCGAAACTCTGCGATGTCTTTCTTGCTGGCGGTGGGGCCGATCAACATGCCGTAGCCACCAGAGCCATGCACCTCTTTGACCACCAGATCCGCAAGGTTATCCAGCACATAGGCCAGCGCATCCGGTTCGCTGCACCGATAGGTCGGCACATTTTTGAGGATCGCCTTTTCGCCAGTGTAAAATTCAACGATATCCGGCATATAGCTATAGATCGCCTTGTCGTCCGAGATGCCGGTGCCGGGTGCGTTGGCAATCGTGATGCCGCCCGCGCGGTAGACATCCATGATGCCGGGCACGCCAAGTGCGCTGTCGGGGTTAAAATTCAGCGGGTCCAGATAATCGTCATCGACCCGGCGATAGAGCACATCAACTGGCTGATAGCCTTGGGTCGTGCGCATGGCGACGCGACCATCGACGACACGCAGATCATGCCCCTCGACCAGTTCGACACCCATCTGATCGGCGAGGAACGCATGTTCGTAATAGGCAGAGTTGTAAATCCCCGGCGTCAGCACGGCCACTGTGGGCGAAGACCCCGCGCAGGAGGGCGCGCAGGCGGCCAGCGAGCGTTGCAGGTTCGTCGGATAATTCGACACCGGCTGCACCCGTGTCTTCGAGAACAGTTCTGGAAACATCTGCAACATCGTCTCGCGGTTTTCCAGCATGTAGCTGACACCAGAGGGCGTGCGGGCGTTGTCCTCGAGAACAAAGAAATCATCGTCATTGGTGCGCACCAGATCGACACCGACGATATGAGTATAGACCCCGCCCGGCGGGCTGACGCCCATCATCTGCGGCAGGAACGCTTCGTTGTTCTCGATCATCTCGCGCGGCACACGGCCCGCGCGCAGGATTTCCTGCCGATGATAGGTGTCGTGCAGAAAGGCGTTGATCGCGCGCACCCGCTGTTCGATCCCGCGCGACAGCTTTTGCCATTCGCGGGCGGCAATGATGCGGGGGATGATGTCAAAGGGGATTAAACGCTCTTCGGCCTCGGACCGGCCATAAACGTTAAAGGTGATGCCCGTCAGGCGGAACACCTCTTCGGCTTCGCGCTGTTTTGCCCTGAGCCGTGCAAGGTCTTCGCCCTCGAACCACCTCTGGAAGGTCTCGTAAGGGGCGCGCAATGTCTCGTCGGCGCCCCACATTTCATCAAAAGTCTGTAGTGTTTTCATAATTTTACCATATGGCAACGCTTGCGGATGGCAACTTGATATTCAGCAAGATGGACGCGGAAGCGTTAATTTCACCCTTTGATACAAAGGGAATCTGGGCCAAATGCCTAAAATTTCACCGCTATTGGTGCGGCGTGGCGATGCCCTGACCTGTGTCATGTATCCTGATAGTTTTTGCGTTTGGACATCTTTCCAAGGCCGGGGTTCAGGCTGTTGGTCGGGTCGCATTTCTGGTAAAAATCCGCAAGATCCGGCTTGGCCTTGTAAAGATGGCCAACATTATGTTCTGCCGGGTATTCTGCACCGCGTTTGTCCAACAGTTCTAATAGCTTGGCCTTTATAGCCTTGGGATCGTACCCCTTTTTGATCACATAATCCTGATGCAGGACATGGCAAAAGAAATGGCCGTAATACAGCCGATGAGAGATCGCATCGTTGATCTCTGGCGGCAGCGTTTCAAACCAGTCCTCGTCGTTCCGTCGCAAGGCAATATCCAGCGCCACAATATCCTCGACCTCGCGTGGGTGCACCGCCTGATAGCGAATTGCAGCGCCTGCAGCGGCAAAGCGGTGCAGCCCGGCAATTTTGCCCTCGCGCGGGGTGCAGGCAAAGAAGGACCCGGATTTCTGGTCGAAAAATCGTTTTAGATAGACCTGTGCCTCGTCAATTCCACCATCGCGCATTTTCAGGATCAGGTGGTGATCAAAGCGCTTTCGCATCTCGCCCATGCGTTTGGGCAGCACGCGCGGCCAGATCCGGCTAAGACCCTGCATAAAGCGGTCGCTCAGGTTCTTGGGCAGCAGTGGCAGCTTGTTCAGCCGTGCATCAATCGCACCCTTCAGAGCAAAGAATGCAGGCAGGCGATCCGTGCCCAGCTTGTCGATCATCACCAGCGTGTCTTTTCCGTAGACCTCTGTAATGTCGTAGATTTCAGAGTGGATATACTCGGCAGAGACCGGCAGGCTGTCAAAGTCAGACAAGATTTCCCGGCGCAACTGGGTCAGCACATCGGTGCTGTCGGTGGCGATGTAAAACACCTGCTCTCGGTCGTTCTTGGGGTAGGTATCCAGTCTCGCTGCGAAAACGGCCAGCTTGCCCGCGCATCCGGCCGACTCATACAGCCGCCGTTTATCCGCATTGAACCGTGCGGGGCTGGGGGCATCCACATCGCGCACGCGCAGGTGATATTCGGTGTCAGAGGCCTTGCGGTTGGTTTCTTCGAGTGTTTGCGCGTCATAACTGCCGTTTTGCAGATTGGTCAGGATCTCTTCGGGTGTGTTGCCAAGATTGATCCCGAGGTGATTGACCAGTTCCAACTGCCCGTCTTCAGTGATCTGCGCATAAAGCGACAGTTCGGTATAGGACGGCCCGCGCTCTATCAGGGACCCACCAGAGTTGTTGCAGACCCCGCCGATGATTGACGCGCCAATACAACTGGAACCTATCACCGAATGCGGTTGACGCCCCAAGGGCCCAAGCAGCTTTTCCAGTGCAAACAGCGTCGCGCCCGGAAAGCTGATGATCTGGCGGGCCTCGTTCAGCGTCTGGATCTGGTCCATGCGGTTGGTCGAGATCACGACAACTTCACGGTCATACTGCCCCGAGGGGGTAGATCCTTCGGTCAGGCCAGTATTAGCCGCTTGCATGATGACGATCTTATCCGCCGCCACACAGGCCTGCAAAACATGCCATTGTTCCAGCAACGTTCCGGGCCGCACCACGGCAACAGCCGCGCCGCCGCCAGAGCGGAAACCCTTGCAGAACCGCTCCATCGCTTTGGGATTGGTGATGACATGGCGCGCGCCTGTGATCTCTTTGAAGCGGGCAATCAGATCAGCGTTGCTTGTCATCACCGTCTTCCTTTTTCACAAATGTCTAATGGAACCGTAGATTGTCGCGGCTGAGTTGATCGAGGCTTGTGATCCCCATCAGTTTCATGTCGCGTTCGATCTCAGTGTGCAGGTTACCAAGCGCCTTTTCAACACCTGCCTGACCCGCCGCGGCCAGCGCATAAAGATAGAGACGCCCACCGGAACAGGCCTTGGCCCCGACCGACAGAGCCTTTAGAACATGGGTGCCGCGCTGGATGCCGCCCTCGCAGACCACGTCGATCTTGTCGCCCACCGCGTCACAAATCTCGGCCAACTGGTCAAACGGGCTGCGCGCGCCGTCCAGTTGCCGCCCGCCGTGGTTGGACACCATGATGCCGGTGCAGCCGATATCGACTGCACGTTTTGCGTCCTCGACCGACATGATCCCCTTTAGCGCAAAATGCCCGCCCCATTGCGCGCAAAGCTTTTCGGCGTCTTTCCAATTCATCGACTGATCCAGCATCGACGAGAAATAATTGCCCACCGACACCGCCATATTTGTGCCTGCGTCCACATGGCCCGAAAGATGCGGCATGTCGAATTTCTCTTTGGTCAGGAAATTCCACGCCCACACCGGGTGCGTCGCAAAGCTGAACAACGAATTCAGCGTCAGTTTCGGCGGAGAGGTAAAGCCGGTGCGCAGATCACGCTCGCGGTTGCCGCCTGTAATCGTATCGACGGTCAGCGCCATGACCTCGAATTTCGCGGCACGGGCGCGTTCCATCAGGGCATCGTTCAGGCCCCGGTCCTTGTGAAAATAGAATTGGAACATCTTGGGCACGGTGGCGATTTGGGCGATCTCCTCGACTGTGACAGTCGCCAGCGATGACACCCCGAACATCGTGCCATACTTGGACGCAGCCCGCGCAACAGCGCGTTCGCCATCGTGGTGGAACAGGCGCTGCAACGCGGTAGGGGCGCAATAGACCGGCATGTCCAGTTTCTGTCCCATAACCGTGACAGACATATCCACGTTCTCGACGCCGTTCAGCACATTTGGCACCAGATCGACAGAGCTGTAGGCCTCTGTATTGCGCCGATATGTGACCTCATCATCTGCGGCACCGTCGATATAATGAAAGATCGGAGCAGGCAGGCGTTTCTTGGCCAGTTTGCGAAAGTCCTGGAAATTATGGCAGTCTTTCAAGCGCATGTCGGGCTCCATTGGGGGTTGTGCGCGGGTCTCTGGTGGCCGCGGATTGAATTGGTATAATTTTATTACCAATTCACCCAATTGAGCGCAAGCGGCTAAATGGCACAGTCAATCGCGGCTTTGACAGGTGGAGCGCATGATCTCGCCAACTGCGACCTCATAGTCATCGCGGGGGTTAAGGATGATCCGTTGGATCGCGGTCACTTTTCGGGCGCAAATGTCAGAGGCGTCTTTGGCAAAACCATCGCCGCCGATGTAAATATCCAGCCACGGCACGCCCTTGTGCCCGCTATGACACGGCCCGTTCTGGGGCGTGTTCCCGTCGCCGCAGGTATCCTCGACCAACGCGTATTTCTTGAGCGCAGGGATGTAGAACCGCGCGCCCACCGGGAAATCCAGTGTCTGTTTGCCGGCCTCGATCCGGTGTCCTACCGCGAGGGTGATCGGGTCCTTATAGGTGCCGGTGCCGCCTGCCTCTTTGTGAACAACGGGTTTGGCGATTTTTTTGGACTGCGGCGGCGTGTTGTCCCAATAGGTGTAGCCGGTCAGAAAGGCGTTGAAATGGATCTCTTGCGGCGTGGCCCCCCATGGTTGAAGCCTGCGCAAGTCCTGAGGGATCTTGCCGGGGGTAAGCCGTGCGACACGCGGGTCGGGAATTGGGTCGGGGGGCATTTGATCCGCGCGCTGGCATCCATAGAGGATCAGCACAAATGCAATGACGCCACACGCCTGAAATATGTTTCGCAGTGTCTTTTCCACCATCGGCTATTGACCTTGCCGCAGGGGTCTGGCGTCCTGTTCGGTCGCCCTGTCAAACCGAAGATCGTGCATTGATACCCTGCGATAGTGGAGCCTGTGGTCTATGGTGGTCGTCCGGATAAAGTGAAGTCCCCCGGCGGACAAAGGCAATGTTTGTTTTCACATGCGTTCCGGATCTCGGGGAAAACCAATTTTTCGCGGCCCCCAATTAGGTTGAGTTTAGCGAAAACGAAACCGCCCGGCGAGAGATGTCTCGCCGGGCGGTCCAATTGTTTTTAGCGCAGAGGCTTACCAGTTCGTCGCAACCAAAGCGATTTCGGACACATCAGGGGCCGGGTCACCGCCATAGAGAACGACGCGCACCACTTCCAAACCGTCCAGCGTGATAGAGGCATATGTCTCGCCACCATCGGTGACACTGTTCACTTCGAGTGTCGGATCAGGTGTGACAGAGGCGTCGTAGTTTACAACGATCTGGTCGTCCTCGGACACATAGTCATTGATGACGGGGGCGGGACCATTGACCCAAGTCCCGGTTTCAAAGGTGTCCATCCCAAGTCCTCCTGTGCCAAGGTCACCCGTGCCAAGCGACAAGAGGTCATCACCGTCGCCACCATAGAGTGTGTCAGCTTCGTCAGTATCCAAGCCGTTCGGCTCTACTATAATGGCGCCTTCAAGGTAGTCGTTGCCGGCATCCCCCAGCAGGGTATCCATCCCAAGGCCGCCATGAACACTGTCATCGCCTTCGCCGCCAAGGACATAGTCATCGCCCCAGTCGCCATAGACCTGATCGTCGCCGGGACCACCGCGAGTGGTGTCATTGCCACCCTCACCAAAGACGAGGTCGTTGCCTTAACCGCCAAGCAGCTCGTCATCGCCTTCGTTGCCGTTCAGGGTGTCGTCACCGTTATTGCCCTCGACATAGTCGTTGCCGCCACCTGCGTTCACATCATCGTTCCCGCCGTTCGCAATAATAACGTTGTCCGCATCGCTGCCGGTCAAGATGTTATCAGTGTCATCGCCAAGAATAGTGGGTCGTGTCGCGAAGGTGGTGGAAATTTGAAGGCGGCGTAATCTCCGGGTGA
>CALGTJ010000426.1 GCA_937901435.1 uncultured Rhodobacter sp.
TGTGGTGACATTTCTACTTTGCGCAGCCGGTGACATTTCTGAATGGCGTTTACACAAGGACCCGAAAAATGATTACAGAGATCAAAGGCCTGCACCACGTCACCTCGATGGCGGGGAATGCGAATGAGAACAACGACTTCTTCACCAAAAAACTGGGCCTGCGCCGGGTCAAGAAGACGGTGAATTTCGACGCGCCAGAGGTCTATCACCTCTATTACGGCGACGAGGTGGGCACGCCCGGTTCTGTGATGACCACCTTTCCCTTTGGCGATATGCCGCGCGGCACGCGGGGCACGGGCGAGGTCGGTGTGACTGAATTTGCCGTGCCGTTGGGCGCCCTGCCCTATTGGCGCGAGCGTCTGGCAGCACAAGGCGTCACTGGCATGGCGCAGGCAGACTTTCTCGGAGAGAAGCGTCTGCGCTTTGACGGGCCGGATGGCGATGGCTTTGCGCTGGTGGAATCCGAGGCACGCGGGCGCACGCCATGGACCGGGGCAGATGTGCCCAAAGAGACCGGGATTCTGGGCTTTCACGGCGCACGTTTTGCCCTGCGCGAGGCCGCCGCCACGGGCGAATTGCTAAGCTATATGGGCTATCAAAAGGCTGAGACCGCAGGCAATGTGACCCGCTATGTGATCGAGGGCGGCAATGCCGCCGACACCATTGATCTGGAAGAGGTCTCCGGTGCCAAAACCGCCGGACAAGGGGCCGGATCCGTGCATCACATCGCCTTTGCCGTCGAGGATCGCGCAGCCCAGCTAGAGGTGCGGCGCAAGCTGGTCGATACCGGATATCAGGTCACGCCCGTGATTGACCGCGACTATTTCTGGGCGATCTATTTCCGCACGCCGGGCGGCGTTTTGTTCGAGATTGCCACGAATGAGCCCGGCTTTGACCGCGACGAGGACACCGCCCATCTTGGCGAGGCGTTGAAACTGCCTACCCGCTACGAGCCGCACCGCGCCCGGATCGAGGCGCATTTGCCTGCGATTACGGGATAAACCCCATGCCGACAGACAGCTATATCGCACGGATCAAAGCGCCCGAACCGGGCGCACCGCTGGTCTTTGTCTTTCACGGCACAGGGGGCGATGAGACCCAGTTCTTTGACCTCGCCCAGCAGATCCTGCCAGATGCCGGCGTGATCTCGCCACGCGGGGATGTGTCAGAACATGGCGCGGCGCGCTTTTTCCGCCGAACCGCAGAGGGCGTCTATGACATGGACGACCTCGCCCGGCGGACCGGAACGATGGCGGGCTTTATCGCCGCCCATAAGGCCGCAAACCCCGGCGCGCCCGTCTATGGGTTTGGCTATTCCAACGGGGCGAATATCCTCGCCTCGGTCATGATGGTCCGGCCCGATCTGTTCGACCGCATTGGATTGCTACATCCGCTGATCCCGTGGCAGCCTGACGCGGTACCCGGTTTGTTCGGGCGACGCGTTTTAGTTACGGCAGGGCGGCGCGATCCGATCTGTCCTTGGCCGCTCAGCCAAAGCCTGATTGACTGGCTTGACGGGCAAGGCGCTGACATTACGACAGAAATCCACGACGGCGGGCATGAGTTGCGCCAACAAGAAGTGACCGCCCTGCAAACGCTGCTGCGCAAGCACGAAAGGAAAATCGCATGAGCTGGAACCCGACCCACAACCCGGATTGCCCCCTTGCGGGATCTGACGCTTTGGAGACCTTGATCATCCCCCGCGCCCGCGATCTGGGCGGGTTCGAGGTGCGCCGCGCCCTGCCCTCGCCCAAGCGGTAGATGGTCGGGCCGTTCATCTTCTTTGACCAGATGGGCCCTGCTGAATTCATCACCGACGGCGGTATCGACGTGCGCCCTCATCCCCACATCGGTCTTGGCACCGTCACCTATCTTTATCAGGGCGAGTTCGAACACCGCGACAGCCTTGGCACCCATCAGATGATCTATCCCGGAGAGGTCAACTGGATGCTGGCGGGCAAGGGCGTGACCCATTCCGAACGCACTAGCCCGCAAACCCGCGCCTCACGGCACAAACTGTTTGGCATTCAGACATGGATCGCCCTGCCCGAAGACCGCGAGGACATGGCGCCCGATTTCGAACATCACAAAGAGGGCGCCCTGCCCGTGCTGCGCGACAATGGGGCCACTGCACGACTGATCCTTGGCTCGGCTTACGGCGAAACCAGCCCGGTGACGATGCAGTCCGAAACCTTCTACGTCGATGTGATCCTTGAGCCCGGCGCGTCCTTTCCCCTGCCCGACACTCACGAGGATCGCGGGATTTACGTCACCGAAGGCAGCATCGAGATCGCGGGCGATACATTCGAGGCAGGTCGCATGATGGTGTTCCGCCCCGGCGACCGGATCTCTGCCAAGGCCGGGGATCAGGGCGCGCGGCTGATGGCGCTAGGGGGGGCGACGCTGAATGAGAAACGCTATATCTGGTGGAATTTTGTGTCCTCCTC
>CALGTJ010000427.1 GCA_937901435.1 uncultured Rhodobacter sp.
CCTACACCCGGTTTTTTGCCGTCGAAGAACAGGACCTGCGCTTTGCCCGTTTTGATGGCAGCATGAGCAAGACCGTCACCCGCGCGGCGTTTGTCAGTGGCGATGCGGTGACGGTTCTGCCCTATGATCCGGTGCGCGAACGGGTTTTGCTGGTCGAACAATTCCGCTTTGGCCCGATGGTACGCGGTGATCAGACCCCGTGGAGCCTTGAGCCCGTCGCAGGGCGGATCGATCCCGGTGAAACCCCACAAGAGGCCGCCCTGCGTGAAACCCGCGAAGAGACCGGTCTGGCCATCACGCGGCTGGAACGGATCGGGGAATATTACCCCTCGCCCGGTGCCATCACGGAATATTTATTCTCCTACATTGGCGTGGCGGATCTGCCCGACGAGGCCGCCGTGATTGGCGGTCTGGATGAAGAGGCAGAGGATATTCGCGGTGTTTTGCTATCCTTTGACGACCTGATGGGGCTTTTGCAAAGCGGCGAGGCGCAGAACGGTCCCTTGCTGGTGTCGGCGCTTTGGCTGGCGGCCAATCGTGAGCGGTTTCACGCGGGCTAAGCGGCGGACATCGGCTTGAGTTCCGCTTGTCCGCGTCCTACACAAAGACCCAGACAAATAACCTATCAAAGGGGCGCCTTTATGCTTGTTTACTCGGATCTGCCGGATGCTGTTGGAAAAACCCCGCTGATCCGGCTCAAGGCGGCGTCAGAGGCGACGGGCTGTGACATCTATGGCAAGGCAGAGTTTCTGAACCCCGGCCAGTCGGTCAAGGACCGCGCGGCGCTGTTCATCATTCGCGACGCCATTGCGCGCGGTGACCTGAAACCGGGCGGCACGATTGTCGAGGGCACGGCGGGCAATACGGGCATTGGTCTGGCGCTGGTTGGCTCTGCCATGGGGTTCAGGACGGTGATCGTGATCCCGGAAACGCAAAGCCAGGAAAAGAAAGACATGATCTGTCTGGCGGGCGCGGAACTGGTGCAGGTGCCTGCGGTGCCCTACAGCAACCCCAACAACTATGTGAAATATTCGGGCCGTCTGGCGGCGAAACTGGCGCAGAGCGATCCGAACGGCGCGATCTGGGCCAATCAGTTCGATAACACCGCCAACCGTCAGGCGCATATCGAAACCACAGGCCCCGAGATCTGGCAGCAGACCGGCGGCAAGGTCGACGGCTTTATCTGCTCTGTCGGCTCTGGTGGCACGGCGGCGGGCGTTGGTACGGCCTTGCAATCCAAGGGCGTGGCCTGCGGCATTGCCGATCCGCTTGGCTCTGGCATCTTCGGGCTGTTCAACCCCGGCGCTGACAAGCTGGAAGGCAATTCCATCACTGAAGGCATCGGGCAGGGGCGCATCACCGCCAACCTCGAAGGTTTTACTCCCGATTTCACCTGTCAGGTCCCCGACGAGGAGGCCTTGCCGATCGTCTTTGATCTGCTGGCCCATGAGGGGCTGTGCATGGGCGGCTCGACCGGGGTCAATATAGGCGGCGCGATGAAACTGGCCCGAGAGCTGGGACCGGGCAAGACCATCGTGACGATCCTGTGCGATTATGGCACGCGCTATCAGTCCAAGATCTACAACCCTGCGTTTTTGCGCGAAAAAGGCCTGCCGGTGCCAGAGTGGCTGGCCAAAGAGGGCCGGATCGTTCCTTCGGTGTTTGAGGACTGAGTATGAGAGTTC
This sequence comes from uncultured Rhodobacter sp., assembly GCA_937901435.1. The sequence goes on from CALGTJ010000427.1 coordinate 1,686, forward strand.
TATCGCGATTTCTGCTGTGCTTCTGTCTGTCCGTGACGACGATTTTCGCGTGCCTGCCGCAGACAAGCCATGCGCAGGACACGGCGATCACCTCCGCGTCCAAGATTGACTATGCGGCGTGGAATTCTGTCGCTGAACGGGTCGAAGCGGCGATTGAGGCGGGTCTGGCCTCGACGGCCATCTTTGAATCCCTGCGGTCAGAGATCGTCGCATGGCGGGAAATCTTTCTGCAGGGTCAAAGCGTAAACGCAGCGCGCATCGCGACCTTGCAGGGGCAATTGCAGGCCTTGGGGCCCAAGCCTGCCGATGGCGAGGTCGAGGCGGCCGAAATCGCAGACCGCCGCAAGGCTCTGGACACCCAGTTGGCCGAAGCGCGCGCGCCCGTCAGAGCCGCTGAAGAAGCGTTCAGCCGGGCAGAGGGTCTGACCCGCGAGATTGACGCGATCATTCGCGTTCGCCAGACCGATGACCTGCTAAAGCTGGCTCCGACGCCGATCAACCCGGCGCTCTGGCCTGCGGCGTTGAATGACCTGTTGATTACGGCAAAGGCCATTGGCACCGAGACTCTGCAAAACTGGAATTCCGACGCGCGGCGTGCGGCGTTCCGGTCTGCCTTGCCGAAGACGCTTTTGTTTATGGTTATCGCGCTTGCCCTTGTGTTGCGCGGCCGCTCTGTGATGGAGCGGGTCACGGGGCGCGTTCTGGATCGCCTGATCGGACGCACGCGGGGCGTGGTTGCCTTTATCACCTCGCTTGGGCAGATCATCTTTCCGGTTGGCGGGATCCTGCTGTTTGTCGAGGCCCTGCTGTCGACCGGGATGCTTGGCTTGCGCGGGCAGATGCTGGTCGGTCAACTGCCATGGTTCGGGCTGTATATCTTTGGAGGCCGCTGGTTGGGGCTGCGGCTGTTTCCAAAGCGGACCGATCTGGATCTGCCGCTGCACATGACCCGGCAGCAGGGAAGGACCATGCGCCGGTCTGCCACCTTCCTCGGGATCCTGATGGGCGCGCGCATGGTGCTGACGGCCCTTGCCGAATATGAGGGCTACAGCGATGCGACGACCGGTGTGATCCTGATGCCGGTCAAGGTGCTGATCGGGTTGATCCTGCTGAATATCTCGCGTGTGCTGGTGGCCACCGCGCGTCGCGTGCAGACGGATGAGGAAACCGTCAACAGCGCGCGCGGCCTGATGTTCGTCGGGCGGGCGATTGCCGTTCTGTCGGTGTTCGGCATGGCAATGGGGGCCATCGGATATCTGAACGCCGGGAACTTTATGCTGGCCCCGACGGTCTACACGCTGGGGGTTCTGGGGCTGCTGTTGTTGATCAACAACCTGATCCTTGATCTTTATGCTTTTGCAATGGGCAGCACGCAGGAAGAGGCGCAAGAGGCGCTGATCCCGACCTTGATCAACTTTACCGTGGTACTTTGCACGCTGCCGGTCTTTGCCTTGATCTGGGGCGCGCGCTTTGCCGACCTGACAGAGCTTTGGGCGCAGTTCCGTGAGGGGTTCACGCTGGGCGAGACCCGCATCTCTCCGCAAAGCTTCCTGACCTTTGTGGCTGTTTTCTCGGCGCTTTATATCGCAACACGGCTGTTGCAGGGCACCCTGCGCAACAAGGTTCTGCCCAAGACCAAGATCGATTCCGGCGGTCAGACGGCCTTGGTGTCTGGCATCGGCTATATCGGCATCTTTCTGGCAGCTTTGATCGCGATCAACTCTGCCGGTATCAATCTGTCCAGCCTCGCGATCGTGGCTGGTGCGTTGTCGGTTGGGATCGGTTTTGGCCTGCAAAACATCGTGTCGAACTTTGTCAGCGGCATCATCCTGTTGATCGAACGTCCGGTGGCGCAGGGCGACTGGATCGAGGTTGGCGGACATATGGGCATCGTCAAGGACATCTCTGTCCGCTCGACCCGGATCGAGACCTTTGACAAGAACGATGTGATCGTGCCGAACGCCGATTTCATCTCTGGCTCTGTTAAGAACTGGACCCGTAACAACCTGATCGGGCGGATTATTCTAGAGGTTGGCGTGGCCTATGGAACCGACACGCGCCGTGTTCAGGCGATCCTTGAAGAGATCGTCACCGCCCATCCGCTGGTCACCATCACGCCGGCACCGGGCGTCGATTTTATGGAATTCGGGGTCGACAGTCTGAATTTTCGCATCCGTGCGGTTCTGCGGGACGTGAACTTTTCGGTCCCGGTGCGGACCGAGTTGAATCACCAGATCGCAGAACGGTTTGCGGCTGAAGGGATCGAAATACCCTTCGCCCAACGCGACATCTGGCTGCGCAATCCCGAGGCGCTTTTGCCCTCTGGGTCAGCCAAAGGCCCGGCGACAGACAAAAAACCTGTGACGGACAAACCCTTGGCAGGACTGGAAGAACCAAATTCAAAGCCAAAAGAGACCGAGCCGTCAGACGGTTTGGACGAGGACGACCCGGACCGCAAAGTCAACACACCCACGAACCTCGTTTCCGATGATTTCGACGACTAGACCTGCCCGCGCTCGTCAGCGTGGTACGAAAGAGATACCGGGTGGCTGTGGCAAACAGCGATCCGGTCGCAACACAGAAGATGGACCAACCCCATGACCAAGCCCCTGTTTCGTGACAATGCCTATCTGCGCGAGGCAGAGGGCACCGTGACCGGCCTTGGCGAAACCGGTGGTGTCATTCTGGATCAGACCCTGTTTTATGCGCAGGGCGGGGGTCAGCCCGGTGACACAGGCAGTCTAAGTTGGGGCGACCGCGAGGTGGCGGTCATAAACTGCGTCAAGGGCGAGGACGACAGCCTTGAACTGGTGCTCGAGGACGGCGCGCCGTTGCCGGACACAGGGCAGGTGGTCACACAACGCCTCGACTGGACGCGCCGCCTTGCCCATATGCGTGTGCACAGCGGGCTGCATCTGTTATCGGTGGTGATCCCGCTCCCGGTGTCGGGCGGGGCCATCACTGCGGTCAAGGGGCGGCTGGATTTTGACATGCCAGAGGCCCCACAAGACAAAGAGGCGCTGGAGACTGCGTTGAATGACTTGATCGCGCGCGACCTGCCGATCACCGAAAGCTGGATCAGCGAGGCAGAGCTGGACGCCAATCCGGCACTGGTAAAAACCATGTCCGTTCAACCCCCGCGCGGGGCGGGGCGCATCCGCCTGATCCGCATCGGCGAGGGGGACGCCCAGATCGACCTGCAACCCTGTGGCGGAACCCATGTGGCGCGCACAGGCGAAATTGGCCGGGTAACGCTGGGCAAAGTCGAAAAGAAAGGCGCCCGCAACCGGCGGGTCAATATGTTGTTGGCGTAATCACAATCACAGGACTTAGTCATGCGACAGCTTTTGCCTTCCCGTCTGTTTCGCGCCTGTTGCGCCGCTGTTTCGCTGGTGATGGGGATGACGTTGCAGAACCCGGCCATCGCTCAGGACGGATGGACCTGCGCGGATGGGGTCTGTATCGAGGCCGAGGCGCAACTGGCGCGCAGCCTGCAAGGCAGCTTTGCCGCCGGGGTCGGGATCTCGCCAGAGGCGCAAATCGACCGCTTTGCCGCGCTGGAACAGCAGCGTTGGCTAGAACTGCGCCTCGAAGTGCTCGACCCGACGCTGGTCGAACCAGAGTTTGAGGTGGCAGACCCAAAGATCCCGGCCAATTGGCCCAAAGATCTGGCCATACCGCAGCCCACGCTGTCGATCCTTGTCAGTCCGGACGCGGAAACCTACACGCCCATGACCCCCGGTGCTGTCGTGCAACCGGGGAGCTTTCTATCGGTTCTGGTCGGGCAGGGGACCGTCGTTGATCCGGGCGGTCTGGTGCATTTCTTTCCCTCTGAATGGAGCCTGAGCGTGGCCTCGCGCCGTGTCCTGCCCGCCACGCAAATCGCCAGCAGCGCCCCCGGATTGGCGGCGCTTGTCCCCTCTGGCGCGGGGGTCGCCCTTGGGTGTGACAGCTTTGGCTGCGGCTATGACGAGACCACCGGCGTTGAGGCGGTCGACGTGGCCGGAACGCCGGATCCCGACCCCAAACCGGCAAATGTCGCACCCGCCCCCCCCAAACTGATCGCAGATGATCTGGTGCGCGAATTGCAGACCGAACTGGCCCGCCTTGGCTGTTACACAGGTGCGATCGATGGTCTCTGGGGGTCAGCCTCGCGCCGCTCTGTCGCGACCTTCAACAGCGCCACAGGGCAAGCCATGGAGGCGCAAACCCCGACCCCCGGCGCCCTCGTCGCCGTCGCGCGCCAGAACGGAACGATCTGCCCAGCCGAATGACGTCTTTCATTCGGGCAAAGCTGACCTTTCCAAGCGATGCGATGGCTCAGAGCAAGGCACCGGAAGCGACCTAAGGTCGTGGTGTTGCAGTGCCGTCCCTCTCACCGTAAGGCTCTGGCTGGGGCCGTCTGACGGGGCGCTTTAGGCGATGATAAGTCCGACGTTATGGTCGACCTTACGTTCAAACCCCAGATCGAGATCCTGTCCGCCAAGCATGTGCCGCGTGCTCGACACTAGAGCGATGCGGACAAGATCCGGGTGGTCAAGGAGCGCCATCGGGGACACCAACGGTCTGGACATCGCCAGCCGGCTCGACCCCCGGCACCGGCTGGTCCGCCCACTGGTCGAGGGGCTGCACGACTGGATGCAGGCCGAACAGGGAACCATGTCAAAGCACAACCCCGTTGCCAAGGCGATCAGCTACATGTTCAAGACAGACCGGTGGGATGCCTTCGCGCTGTTCCTTGAGAATGGGCGCATCTGCCTGACAAATAATGCCGCCGAGCGGGCACTGCGCGGTCTCGCACCGGGACGGAAACCCTGGCTCTTCGCCGGATTCGAGCACGGCGGCGACCGAGCAGCCTTCATGCATTCCCTGATCGTCACCGCCAAGAGGAACGACATCGACCCGCAAGCTTGGCTCGCCGACGTCCGTAAGCGCCGCGTTATCGCCCTCGTAGACGTTTGAAGTCTGTCATCTGAGAA
>CALGTJ010000428.1 GCA_937901435.1 uncultured Rhodobacter sp.
ATTCAGGTACTTCAATACGAGCCCAGAGATCATCCGCTTGGCTGTGATGCTGTACCTTCAACTTAAAGTTGAACTACTCGCTCTCGTACCCAAATCTTAATTAAATCCTTTACGCCTCTGCTATAGGTCCTGAGACCCTCCAGAAAGCTAGGTGGTCAGACATCGGTTTGGGGTGGTTTGGACTGCGGCTTACAAGGTGAAGAAATAGTTTGCGGATGGGTTTGTTCTTCGGCAGTCTTAGGATGATACTTATCGAGGCCACATTTGTTTAGACCAACGTAGGTACAAGATAAGACTACTGGTTCAGTAAATTTGGAAGGAATAGAATAGAAATGCATATTTTGGTTATAAACTTTACTGCTGAAACTACGTCTGAACAGTTTGACAATCTAGTGAAAGACGACGCTCCAGTATTTGCTGAAATCGAAGGGTTAATCCATAAGAACTTCATATTTAACCATGAAGAAAAAACTTATGGTGGTGTCTATATGTTCGAAAGCAAAGCTGCATTGAAGGCTTATATGGCGGGTGATATCTTTAAATCTGTAGTGGAAAATCCTGAATGGTCTGACCATTTGGTTAGGTATTACGAAGTTCATTCTGGGGCTTCTGAAATTCAAGATATGCTTAAAAAGAGCAGTGCTAAAAAAAATTAGACCTCTTGAGGGAGATATTGAAAGCTTATCAAATGACTAAGCACCTCACCAAGCCAATACGGGCGATCCACTTTATATTTACGGCGTTCCTGATGATGTTTGGGACACAAGTTAATGCAGCCCAGACATTGATGGTTTGTGATGTACAACGAGATACTAAGTTTTACTTCAAGCTCTATGATCCATTAATAGGAAAATCGCAATTTTTAGTAAAAGCCGCTAGGCGATGGGTTGTCTGGGAGGAAATGGATAAGTCCCGCAAATCCTTTGTATACGATATGGGCGCTAAACTTGTAGACAGTTTTGACAGTAAAAAAATGTCAGCGATAAGAACAACAATTCTGGATTTTGAATTTGGCTATCACCAATCTATCACCCGTATAATCAGACGGGATGAAGATGAGAAAACAATATTTGACATCAGGCTTTAGAGCCCATCCCGCGTCTTGAGTGAGATGTGGGGTGGGTGTGGGGTTAGGTTGATTGTGCAGCGCTAGATGAACTCCATCCTTACTCCCGCACTCAATTTCAAGCTGGACTGTGCTGCTGCTCTCGCTGAGTGGCGCCAACTATTGAGCGCATAGATTCAGGCTGCGCCCGCAATATGATGTTTTTTTCATTTGTCTGACAGCATCGTTTAATGCCTCCAGTCAAAAAAATATTGACTCATGCTAAAATAGCTTTATCAATAATGAAATAACGTTTCGTCTAATGAAACGACAAATAAATATCAAACAAAATTCAAGGGAGAATTTACCATGAAAAATCAGATAAAAAGACTGTCGCTTGCGGCTGGCCTTGTTGCTGGAAGCATGGCTGTGGCGGGACCCGCACTGGCGGAAGGCGAGGTGGTATTCGCCTCTTGGGGTGGATCCTTTCAGGATGCCCTACGCTCTGCGATGCTGGATCCAGCAGCGAGTGCCTTGAACGTGACAGTCAAGGAAGATACGACCAATGGCATACAGGACGTGCGTGCCCAAATCACAGCGGGTGCTGTCGCCTGGGATGTGACTGAGCAGGATTTGCCCTCGTGTGAAACACTCAGCCGGGAAGGAAGCCTTGAGCCGATCGATTATTCGGTTGTGGACACAACTGGCATCCCCGAAGAGCTGATCCACGACAACTATGTTGGGTTCATCAACTTCACCAAGGTAATTGCTTATCGCAAGGATGCCTTTGGCGACAACGGCCCATCCAACTGGGCAGAATTCTGGGATCTGGAAAAATTCCCTGGCAAGCGTGGCATGCACGGTAAAGTCAACTACAACCTAGAAGCTGCACTGATGGCTGATGGAGTTGCCCAAGATGACGTTTATGATGTGCTGGCCACAGAAGATGGCATTGCGCGCGCTTGGGCCAAATTGGGTGAAATCGCACCCAAAGTTACCGTTTGGTATCGTGGTGGATCACAATCCGCGCAATTGCTGCGTGATGGTGAGGTGGACGTGATCCACATGGGTCATAATCGCGTGGAAAGCGTAATTGGGTCCGGTATCGAGGTGGCCTATGCGTTTGATGGTGGCACGATGGACGTTGATTGCTTGCTTGTGCCCAAAGGCGCCCCAAACGCCGAAAACGCGATGCGCTTAATCAATGAATTGCTTAGTGCCGAAGCACAGGCGCGGCTGGCTGTCACGATGCCATTGGGGCCTGTGAATTCGGGTGCATTCGGGACCGGGATCATCTCAGATGAGATGGCGGTTAAGGTCAATACGCACCCTGAAAACTACGGCAAGCAGCTTCTGGTTGATCCAAACTTCTATATCGGGCAGCTGGGTGAGTTGACCGAAGAGTTTGACACGCTGATCCAGCAGTAATTTAATTGGGTGCAGCGCCTATTGCGCTGCGCCCAACTTAATCAAGTTAGGAACCCGCATGTCATCTGCTGCCCAATCCCTTCCCATCGACATATCCGGCCTGAGCAAGGCCTACGGTTTGATCAAAGCGCTCGATGATGTGTCGTTGAAAATTGCTGCGGGTGAATTCCTGACGCTGCTTGGGCCATCGGGTTCAGGTAAGACGACGCTTTTGATGGCGCTGGCTGGTTTTGTCCGTCCTGACGGCGGGTCGATCCGGTTTGGGGAAAGCGAAATGATTGCGACACCGCCCCATAAGCGTGGCCTCGGCATGGTTTTTCAAAGCTATGCACTGTTTCCATTTATGACGGTGGCTGAAAACGTGGCATACCCGTTGAAAGTCCGCGGTATGTCCAAAACTGATCAAAAGGCTAGGGCCGAACGCGCGCTCGATACAGTACAGCTTGGCGGCTATGGGGACCGGCGCATAACCCAGTTATCCGGCGGTCAAAGACAGCGTGTGGCCCTTGCCCGCGCTATGGTTTTTGAGCCGCAGATCATTCTAATGGATGAACCGCTCTCTGCGCTTGACAAAAAGCTGCGCGAACATATGCAGATTGAGTTGAAAGCGCTCCACCAAAAACTCGACGCGACCGTTGTTTATGTGACCCACGACCAGCGCGAGGCCCTTACTATGTCTGACCGAATTGCGGTGGTCAATCACGGGCGAATCGAACAGGTCGAAACACCGGAACGACTGTATCGCCAGCCCCGCAGTTTCTTTGTAGCTGACTTTATTGGTGAATCAATTTCCCTCCCAGTGACCGTTACGGGCGAAACCGCGCAGCTTGGTGCGCATGCGCTGAAATCTGATTTACCCATTGCCCCAGGGAGTGGGGGACATCGCCTCGTGATCCGGCCCGAATTGCTAGAGGTCACTTCAGGTGCGGTGCCCGACACGGCAAATGATTTGTCTGGCGATGTGCACGACATTATTTATCAGGGCGATAGCGTTTTGGTCATCGTTCAACACGACAGTGCTGGCCAGATTAATGTGCGTGTCCCTGCCAATCGCGCCGGCCAGACCGGTTTGGTATCCAAGGGCGAACGCATTGGCCTTGCCCTGCATCCCGAAGATACAATCATCGTGCCAGAGCATGTGGCATGAGTGCCGCCGAGGCCGATGGCACTGGACAAACGCTTCAGAACGCAAGCACGCTTAAGTCCGAGGAACGGCGCGAACGCATGACCTTTTTTGGGCTTTCATTGCCCGCAGTTCTTGGTATTTTGATTGTCGTGTTTCTGCCAATTTTCTGGCTGTCGTCCTTGTCGTTTTACAATGCGGCCGGCGAGCTGAGCATGGAAAACTACGAACGTATATTTAACAGTGCGCTATATCGGCGGACTTTTGTTGTCACCTTCCAGATCAGCATTTCTGTGACGTTGATTTGCGTTCTTCTTGGATATCCGCTGTGTTACTGGTTGACGAAGCTACCGGACAGAACATCTGCCATTTTGATGGTTTTTGTGTTGGTCCCATTCTGGACGTCGGTTCTGGTTCGGACCTACGCATGGTTGGTGCTGTTGCAACGAAAGGGCATCATCAATTCGTCGTTGATGTCGATGGGCATTATCGACGAACCGCTGCAACTGGCGCACAATTTGACGGGATCGATTATCGGTATGGTGCATATTATGCTGCCGTTTCTCATCCTACCGCTTTACGCCACCATGCGGAGCGTCGATACCGATCTGGTTCGGGCTGCGGTTGGGCTGGGTTCTAGTCCGCGCGGGGCATTTTGGCGCGTTTTTTTCCCGATGTCCTTACCGGGTTTGTTTGCTGGCATTGTGCTGGTATTCATCCTGTCGCTTGGTTTCTTCGTCACGCCTGCATTGCTTGGCGGTGGCCGGGTTCAGATGCTGGCCCAACGGATCGAAAGTACAATCACCGTCTATTCCAATTGGGGTGCGGCTTCGGCGCTGGGTGTTGTCCTGCTGTTGCTGGCGCTGGCGGTGATCTGGCTGATGAACCGGGTCTTTGGCCTCGACAAACTATTCATGCGCTGAGGATTTAAAAAAAATGGACCAAGTTGGACAACGTAAAATAGACGTACTGTGGCTGATAGTGGTCGGCATTGCGGTGCTTTTCTTTCTGATCCTGCCCACCCTGATCGTGATCCCGATGTCGTTTTCGGGGGCCTCCTTCCTGGAGTTCCCGCCAACGTCATTCTCCTTTCGCTGGTACACGGCCTATTTCATGTCCTCGGAATGGATGAACGCCACCAAGACATCCTTGATTGCAGCTGCACTCACCACCGCAATAGCAACGCCATTGGGTTCGCTTTGTGCCTACGGCCTGCATTGTTCGACGCCTCGGATCAGGAGCTCGGCGCAGATCCTTGTGATAATGCCAATTGTCGTACCAGTGATCCTAATCGCCGTTGGTGTATTCAGCCTTTATGCTAAACTAGGGCTGAATTACACGCTGACTGGGATTGTGATCGCCCATACGGCACTTGCACTGCCGTTTGTGATCGTGACGGTGATGTCGGGCTTGCAGAACTATGATTTCGATCAGGAATTGGCGGCAAGGAGCCTTGGGGCTTCGCGGGCCTACGCGCTTTGGACAGTGACCGTACCGCAAGTCAAATTTTCAATCCAGACCGGTGCGTTTCTGGCTTTCATCACATCGCTGGATGAGGTGGTGATTTCAATGCTGGTGTCCGGAGGGGAGAATGCCACGATCACCCGTCGCATGTTCAATTCATTGCGCGATCAGCTTGACCCAACCATTGCAGCGATTTCCACCTGTCTGATTGTCGTTTCGGTCGGAATGCTTGTCGGCGTTCAACTTATCGGGCGGAGAAAGGGCGAGCCGAAATGATACGCAGCTTATCTTTCGCCAAACTCCATCCGGATCTTGCGGGCGGCATCAAGCACCACAGCGCGGTAGCCCGCGACCGCCGCGTCGTCAAAACGCACGCGCAGGCCCGACAGGCTGACTGCCCCCAGCAATTCGTCTTCGAGCCCCAGCACTGGAACAGACAAGCCGGCCACGTCTGGGTCACGTTCGCCAAGGCTGAGATAGTACCCGGCCTTGCGAATGTTGTTGGCCTGTTTGCCTTTGCGCAGGGAATACGCATCCAGCACCTGGCCGGACGAGCCCATGCTCAGCGGAATGATCTCGCCCTCTTCGACATGATCCCGCGCAAGCCTATGCGAATTGACCCGGTAAAGGCAAACGCCCGAATTGCCGCGCTGTACGTAAAACGACGCACTTTCCCCCGTTACCTTCACCAGGTCAGCCAATACAGGGCGCACAACAGGCCCCATCGCCAAGTTCTGGCGAAATACGGATCCAAGACGCCACAAAGACGGGCCGAGGTGAAACAGGCCTTCGGCGTCTCGTGTGATGTGGCCAAACTTCTCAAGCGAAACACTCAAACGCAGGATCGTCGCTTTGTTAACTCCGCTACGGTCCGCAACTTCTTTCAGCGACAGACCCGCATCGCCGGGCTCGAAGCAATCCAGCACACGCAGTGCACGTTCAACCGCTTCGACACCAACTGTTGTGTCTGGGGCTTGGGGTTTGTCGGACATGGGCAGACCTTTCGATGCATTTATGTGCTTGTTTATAGTCCCTTCGCACGCAATTGGAAATCGCAATCAACAAAGGCAACAGGTCATGAATAACGCGCAGAAACGATTGATGATAGCCGGGTATGGCGGCTTGCCCTTTGGCGAGGTGTCGCAATGTAAGCCGGGCAATATCGGGGTTCTAGGTGTCCCAAGCGAAGCCCGCAATGGAGCGCGTATGGGGGCCTCTTTAGCACCGGATGCGTTGCGCAGGATGACCGGGCAGCTTGGAACTGATTTGCCTATAAATGGCCGGGATCTGGGCAATCTGGATCTTTCGGGTGATTGGTCCGATGCTTTGACGCAGCTGGTGACGCAAATGTTGGATCATGATGTTTCGACGGTCGTTTTGGGGGGGGCGTCAGATGTTGCCTTGGCGGTGCTACACGCCATCCCTGATTTACCAGTTGTTGCGGCCATGCCGATAGCCCGAGGTGATGTCGCAGCCCGACAAGTAAGCACAATTTGGGTGGGTTTGAACGGAGAGCAACCTGCCGATGTTTGGGATCAGATTAGTCAGCGCAAGATGGACTGGCGTACTGCTCGCCAGTTGGACGAGGGGCATGCTGGCTCGCTTGCCGTGCCTGGACGCGCTGTCCTCTGGATCGACATGTCGGTCATTGATCTGGGATACGCGGCAGGTGTTGTAGGTCTCAATCCTGCTGGGATGAAACCTGAGACGCTGGTTTCCGTAATCGGTGCAATGCCATGTAGCTGGCAGGCGATTGTGATCACTGGTCTTGCACCCACGCGTGACACGCGGGGCATGGCGGAATTGGCAGCCATTGAAACCCTGAACGCGGCGCTGCGCAATGGGTGACTCGGCGCACATACAATTTGATATGATCCCCAGTTTTTTGGGCGTGCCTGTTGGCGACTTGGAAGACCTCACAAACGGACAGATCGCAATTATTGGATATTTTTGTGACAATCTTGACCAACCGGCGGCAGGGCAACGCTATCTCGCGCGGCAGTTACGATACGCCTCTCGGCCCGGGAGGGCACCCGCGGGCGCCATCGATCTGGGAGATGTGAACGTTTTTCCCCTTGAGCCAGACAAACATTTTTCCGCAGTTATCGCGCAATGCGGTGCGGTCCTGGAAACAGGTGCAAGGATAGTGCTGGTTGGCGGCGACTCCAGCGGACTCAAAGCGCTTGGAGGCGCGGCACAATTGATCACGGGGGAGAATGTTTCTGTCGTTTCGATCTCGGAGAGCATCGCAAGCAATATATCCGATGATCAACCCATCGTCCTGTCTGTGGATTTACAAAAGCTTGCGGGCAAATGGATGTCGCACCCACGTCGTCTGACTGGGTTGTCGCCCGCAACGATGATCGCGAACATCCACACCACTCCGGGCAGTGTAATTGCTGCGGCGGTTTTCGGACTCGCCCCAGCACTAGATAATCGTGGCAGTATGGAAACCCGGGCCGCGTTGGCGATCTTGCAAGCAGTGACTGAGCGTCTTGAGAAAGGAGCGCCGTGATGCCTTTACGTTCCGCCCCTTTGCCGCGCATGGCAGGGCACCTGTCTTTCATGCGGGCTCAGACCAAAGCAATTAGCGATGTCAGGCCCGGCGATCTGGCGGTGCTGGGTGTCCCGTTTGAGGATACGAGTGCACCCTATGCAGGTCAATCACTGGCACCACGCGCGTTGCGCGAAACTTCGGTCTACTTCGGCTGGCATGCAAACCCGCAATTCAGCCACCCGGTTGATATTGATGCACGCCAAGACATATCGACCGACGGGTTGCATGAGCGTTTATGTGATCTTGGCGATTTTTCTATGGGGTCGGAAGATGCAGTTCATGCAACCTTGAGAGCGGTCGTAACCCAGATCAACAAAATTGGTGCTTGTGCCGTGATTTTGGGAGGTTCAGATCACTTGTCTGAGAAAGTGCAGGGCGCGCTTCCTATGTGTCAGACTGCGCAACTTGGCGGAAAGCCACGTGATGCAAGCGGCTTTCATATAGCGCCCGTGTCGGAAAGTACTACACTGACAAAGACATCAAACTCAGCCAGGCAGTTGACCGAACTCACTGAGTGGCGGAACACATCAAGACCGTTGTTTGTCCGGTTTGATTTATCCGTGTTTGAAACATCACTCAGCGCGCTATGTGATCAACCCCGGTTGGGGGGCTACGATCTTGATACCGTGTCCCATTGGCTTAGCGCCCTAGGGCAGCTTGACGTCAGCGCCATCATGCTAACCGGCCTGAACCCGAGCAGGCCCGGCATGGGTGTGGTGAAGGTAGGTCAACGACTAATGGTCACGGCCCTTTTGGCATTTATCTATGCGCGCCTCGGATTCGGAATTATCCCACCGACGCGACAAATTTCTAAGGAAAGCGTAACCACATGACTGCTGCGATATCAACGTTCGACCCGCCCTTGTCTCAACCCGGATATCGCCTTTTTGATGGGCCTTTACGCTACGTGGGTGATGTCAGTGAAGGTCAAATTGGCGTGGTGGGCATGCCGAGCGATTGGACTCATTCCAGCCGCCTAGGCACAAGGTTCGGGCCAGATGCACTGCGCCGCGCGACAACATTGCTGCAATCCATGCGACCGCAAGGGACTAGCTTTGACCCTGATACAGGCCGGCGCACTATGCCGGCAACGGATTGGCTGGCTGATTGCGGGGATGCAGAGATCATAGCGCAAGACGTTGATGCAACGACGCAAGCAATTGGCACAATGACCGAAGGGTTGACCGCAGCTGGTGCGATTCCACTGGCATTGGGTGGCGATCACTATAACAGTTTTCCGGCCTGTCTGGGGTATTCACGCGGACTGGGCAAACGTGCCCCAAACGCGCGGTTTGGGTATATCCAGATCGACGGCCATCTGGATTTTTCTGACAGTTTGGGTGCATGGGGCAGCCACAACCATGCAACAAATGCACGCCGGATTTCCGAACTGCCAAACATTGATGTGTCCAACATGGTATGGGTCGGCATTGCGGGCTGGGTCGATGGCGGTGACTTGGCCTTGATCGAAGAACAGGGCGGAAAGGTGTTTTCGGCTTCTGATGTCCATAAACTGGGCCCGGCAGAGGTCATGCGCCGGGCGCTTGCACATGCCATGCGGGGGTGTGAAGAGCTTTATCTGTCGATTGACATTGATGCGATGGATGCAGGTTATCTTCCCGGTACCGGGTCTATAGTGCATAGCGGTATTACCCCACGTCAATACTACGATTTGCTGGATGGACTGGCCGAAGCACCCTTGGGTGGGTTGGACATTGTTGAAGTCTCACCGCCGCTCGATCCATCCGAGCGCACGGAGTTTCTGGCGGCAGAAATGCTGTTTCGTATATTGCGCCGCTTCCGAACTCGATCGGTGACAGAACTATGATGGAATATAGAGGAACTAGACGGTTGGGTGGGTTATCACATGCTGGTCAAGTCCTTGCTCCGGCAACCCGGCCTTGGATCACGGATCTTTTGGCGCTTTGTCCTTACGAGGGTTTGCAACCCGGTAACCTTCCGGAATTTGAGTTCGACCCTGATTGGAATAATTGGGTGCTCACAGACAGTCCGAAAAACCCACTCAAGCGCATAAACTGGCATTCGTTTCAGCAAGGAGGTACCGAATATCTGGTGGCGGACCGGATGCTTATGACTCGCGTTAGTTGGCAGGATTTGGATGACGCAGGGTATGTTTTTGGCACAGAAGTTTCGATTGATGGGAAGCGGTTTCGCTGCCGATTGTTAACTGGCGGTGATGCGCCTCGTGATGACCCTTACCTTGGCGCGACCCTACCCAATGAATGGGATTCTTTTGTGGGCGGTACTGCCTCGAACGCACCAAAACCCAAGTTAACGGATAATACAGTCCCGCTAAGTCCAAAGCATCTGTCCTCCACCCATAACAGTTTTTGGAACTGGTTTGGGGCTGTTAGCTGGACGGCCGAACCCGTCGCCAGCCGCGCAAATGGGCGTGTATGCCGAGGTTATCACGGCCCAACCTATTTTTACGTAAACACTGTGGACCACCGGCATGAAGATATCGGCTGGCGACCACTTCTTGAGGAAGTACTATGACTTTGAACCCTTTTCCCAACTATATTGCCGGAACATGGGCCGCGAGTAGTGATACTGCCCCCAATATTAACCCATCTGATCTGAACGACACGATTGGCCAGTATGCACAGGCCAGTGTCAACCAGACCGCCCAAGCGATTGAAGCCGCGGCTATCGCCTTTCCGAAATGGCGCACGACATCGCCTCTGGTACGGTTCGAAGCACTTGATCGCATCGGGTCGGAAATCCTCGCCCGTGTGGACGAGATGGGCGATATGCTGGCCCGCGAAGAAGGCAAAACCCTGTCCGAGGCCAAGGCAGAAGCGCATCGCGCTGGGCATTTGTTCAAATATTTCTCGGCAGAGACCTATCGCACAACCGGTGATATTTACCAATCTCTGCGTGAAGGTGTGTCGCTAAAGGTTCTGCGCGAGCCAATTGGCGTCGTAGGCGTGATCACGCCCTGGAATTTTCCGCTGGCAATCCCGGCATGGAAAATCGCGCCCGCACTGGCCTATGGCAATACAGTTGTGTTCAAACCTGCTGAATTGGTGCCCGGGTCGGCATGGATGCTGTCCGACATAATTGCCCGCGCTGGCCTTCCAGAGGGCGTGTTCAATTTGGTGATGGGCAAGGGGGGTGAAGTAGGGGAAGCGATCGTTACACACCCCAAGGTCTCCGGTGTTACTTTTACCGGCTCCACACCTGTCGGACGCAAAATCGGTGCCGCGCTATTCGCTCGTGGCGCTAAGATGCAGCTTGAGATGGGGGGTAAAAACCCTCTGATTGTGCTGGATGATGCGGACCTAGATCTGGCGGTTCACTGCGCCATTCAGGGCAGCTTTTTCTCAACCGGCCAACGCTGCACGGCCTCATCTCGCCTGATCGTCACGGAGGGAATACACGCCGCATTTGTAGATGGTCTTTGTGCGGCAATGAAAGACCTTAGGATCGGTGATGCGCGCGCACCGGAAACGCAGATTGGTCCGGCGGTCAGTGAGGCGCAGCTGGTCATCAACAGAAGCTACATCTCGCGGGCTGTGGCCGACGGTGCGACACTTGCCGCAGGCGGCAGCGAAGTGTTCTCGAAAACACCCGGATATTACTTTGCTCCAGCCCTGTTTACGGATGTGTCACCACAGAAAGCAGTGGCACGCGACGAGATATTTGGGCCAATCGCCGCTGTATTGCGCGTGCCTGACTATGACGCCGCCCTTAACACTGCCAACGACAGCGAATTCGGTTTGTCAGCGGGTATCGTGTCAAGGGATGCTGCCAAGATCGACCATTTCTCGCAGAACGCCGAGGCAGGTATGATACAGGTCAATCTGCCCACTGCAGGCATGGATTTTCACGCACCATTTACCGGCCGAAAAGGATCATCCTATGGCGCACCTGAAAAAGGCAGTTATGCGCGCGAGTTTTTTACCGCAGCTAAGGTTGTACACGAGGGGCGTGGAAAATGACGCAGGCACCTTTGAAGGGCATTCGCATTCTTGATCTGACCAATGTGCTGGCCGGTCCGTTCTGCTGTCATCAACTGGCCCATATGGGGGCCGACGTGATCAAGGTCGAAACTCCGGGTGCAGGTGATCTTGCGCGCCAGCTTGGGGCTGATCCCGCGCGCAACGCCGATCTGATGGGCGTGTCCTTTCTGGCGCAAAATCCAGGCAAACGGTCAATCACCTTGAACCTAAAATCAGTATCCGGAAAACGTATCCTGAGAGAGTTGGTGCAAAAGGCCGATGCCCTGGTCGAGAATTTTCGTCCCGGGGTGATGGCACGCCTTAACCTTGATTATAAGATGCTCTGCAAGGAAAATCCCCGGCTGGTCTATTGTGCTATCTCAGGTTTCGGCCAGGATGGCCCGCTGGCGAAACTGCCTGCCTATGATCAGATCGTTCAGGGGATGAGTGGCGTGATGTCGATCACCGGCGACGGCGACACTGCGCCTTATCGGGTGGGCTACCCGATGGGTGATACAATTGGTGGCATTACAGCGGCCTTTGCAGTTGCCGCAGCCCTTGCCAATAAGGCTGAAGATCGCGGCACTTTTATTGACGTCTCGATGCTAGAGGCCGTGATTGCCACGATGGGCTGGGTGGTGTCGAACCATCTGATCGCCGGGCAGGCACCCATCCCGAACGGCAACGATAATTTCACGGCTAGCCCGTCGGGCACGTTCAAAACCGCTGACGGTGTGATGAACATTGCCGCCAACAAACAGGAACAATTCGAGGCACTTTGCCAGATCATCGACAATCCGTCTTTGGCGCAGGATCCACGCTTTGCCGACAGAAAAGACCGACTGGCCAATCGATCTGCCCTGACCGCTGAATTGGAGGCGGCCTTTGCCACTGCCCCCACCAATGAATGGGTTGAGAAGCTGACAACAAATGGTGTCCCCACAGGACCGGTCTGGTCGGTGCCCGAGGCGCTGGCGCATCCGCAACTTGCGGATCGAGGCTTACTGCAAACCCATCGCGTTGGCTCGGAGGATCTGCAATTGGTCGGGATCGGTGCTAAGCTTGATGGTGTTGCCCCTGGCGTAGATTCTCCGCCCCCTACTTTGGGAGAGCATACGAACGATATCCTGAGTGAGCTTGGCTATGACAAGGCCCAAATCTCTGGCTTGAAAGAGGAAGGCGCGATATGATGGATCCCTCGATATGCAGAGTAGTCACAGTTTTTACTCTACAGAAATTACGTCTGCCAAGCAGAATTTACAGTGGAGGAATTCGCCGTGCCTCAGGGAATTGACGTACTCGTGAGTGAGGTTGGCCCGCGGGACGGGC
>CALGTJ010000429.1 GCA_937901435.1 uncultured Rhodobacter sp.
ATGACAAGTTGATGGGGAATCCTTGGACTAAACGTGTAATAAACCCCACATCTAGGGGTGTGCAATGCCATGATAAAATCATTATTTTTGGGGTCCGAGATCTATCGGCGCTCTAGCTATGGGCCTTGGCACCCGTTGCGCGTGCCGCGTGTGTCGACCGTGATGGACCTAAGCCGGGCGCTTGGCTGGTTGCCCCCGGACCGCTATCGCACCAGTCCGCGCGCGAAGCCCTCTGCCTTGTTGATCTGGCATCACGTGGACTACCTCGCCGCGTTGCAACACGCCGAAGCGAAACAGCATGTCTCGGACGAGGAGCGCCAGCGGTATGGGTTGGGCACCCCGTCCAATCCGGTTTTTCCAGAGATGTATCGCCGTCCCGCCACCGGGGCCGGGGCCGTTATGATGGCCGCTGAACTGCTGCGGGAGGGTGGCGTGATCTATTGCCCGGCCGGGGGCACCCATCACGGGATGCCGGGGCGGGCAAATGGGTTTTGCTACCTCAATGATCCGGTCCTTGGCATCCTGACCCTGCGTCGCATGGGCCTACAAAGGATCGCCTATGTAGATATCGACGCCCATCATCCTGACGGTGTCGAAGAGGCGTTTCGCGCGGATCCCGACGTTCTGATGATCTCTGTCCATGAGGAAAGGCGGTGGCCGTTTACCGGGGCGTTGGACGATCGTGGCGTTGGCAATCTGTTCAACCTGCCCGTCCCGCGTGGCTTTAACGACACCGGGATGGAGGCGGTCTTGCATCGTCTGTTGCTGCCCGCGCTGGATCGCTTTCTGCCTCAGGCTGTCGTTTTGCAATGCGGCGCAGACGCGTTGGAAGAAGACCCGCTGTCCCGCCTTTCGCTGTCCAATTCCGCGTTATGGTCCGTCGTCGCGGCGCTGCGCGATATGTCCCCACGGTTTCTGGTGCTGGGCGGCGGGGGTTATAACCCATGGTCCGTCGCGCGGGCCTGGACCGGGGTGTGGGCCACGTTAAGCGGGGCTGAAATCCCCGACAGGTTGCCACCCGAGGCAGAGGCCCTGTTGCGCGACGTGGCCTGGTCCGGGCACAGCCGGGCAAAATCACCGTCAGAGACCCTGTTCACAACCTTGCGGGATGCGCCTCGGCCGGGGCCGATAGATCCAGAGCTTTTGGATCGCTTGGACGTCTTGCAACGACGTCTTGGCTAATCGACAAGGCGCCGGATTGCTTGGATCAGCGGATCCAGATCCGTTTTTTGCAAGGACAATGTGGCACGTGCCCGCTGCGCCAGTTCGGTTTGCGACCTTTCCGATTCCAACCCGATGATCGCCTGTGCAAGGCCCTGCGCATCGTTTATCACGAGTGCCGCCTTGGCCTGATCAAGCTGCGCATAGACGGCCTGAAAATTCGCAACATGCGGCCCGTGCAAAATCGCCGACCCCGCCTGAGCCGGTTCATAGGGCGTGTGGCCACCCCGCTGAAAAAGTGACCCCCCGACGAAACTGACCCCGGAGAACTGATACCATAGCGCCATCTCGCCCAGCGTATCGGCAAGGTAAATATCTTTGCCGGGCATCTCGCCAAGGCTGCGCGTTGAATGATCAAGGCCACGCGCCATGATCAGGGCGCTTATTTCCGCAGCGCGGCGCGGGTGGCGGGGCGCTAGAATAAGCTTCAGGTCAGGGCGGCCTCGTCGTGCAATCAGAAACGCATCAAGGATGATCTCTTCTTCACCCTCATGGGTCGAAGCCGCCAAAATCGTATTGCTCCAATGAAAATACCTGGCAAAGGTGACGAGATCCCTGGCATCCGGGTCTGCAAGAACCACATCGGGTTTCAATGACACAACAGGTCCGATCCGGTCCGATGCCACGCCAAGCCCGTGAAACCGCATGGCCGTGCCCTCGTCTTGCGCGCTGAGATAGTCGATGCGCTCAAGGATATCTCGCGCGAGACGTGGAAAGCGCGCCCATGTTCTGGCACTTTTTTCAGATAGACGCGCACCGATGCAAACAACAGGGGTGGCGCTGGTGAGAATACGATTGGGCCAGAGTTCATTTTCCAGAATGATCAGAACCGCAGGCCGCCAGCGCGCACGAAACACCGCCAACGTCAGGCGCAGATCCAGCGGCGCAAGGCGGGCGGTCACCTGTGGGATTCGCCACGCCTCGACCAGATCACGCCCGCTAGTAGTATTCGCCGTGACGATGAACCGGCGCTCTGGATAAGCGGCCCGCAACGCCTCTATCAACGGGCGGGACGAGGTCAGTTCGCCGTTGCTGGCGCCGTGCAGCCAGATCGCGTCTTTTGTCCCGCGCCCGAACCCAAGGCGCTGGGACAGATCCACAAGGCCCTCGCGACCGCGCAGAACCCGGATCCCTGCCCCCCCGATCAACAGCGGGGTGAGCAGGGTCGGGATCAGCCGATATAGCAGCATTGAGGGAGTGCCCAAACGACGATGATGCGCGCGCAACACTTATCCGACATCGGTTTTTCCCCGCCGATCCCCGCGCAGATTGGCAAACAGAACGTGATTGCGCCAACGGCCATTGATCTGCAAATAGCTTTGCGCGACGCCTTCATATTTAAAGCCGGATTTTTCAAGCACCCCGCGCGAGGCGGTGTTTTCCGGCAGACAGGCCGCCTCTATCCGGCTGAGGTCCATCTGGGTAAAGCCGTAATGCACCAGCGCCTCAATAGCCTCTTTCATATAGCCTTCGCGGGCATGCGGCGCGCCGATCCAATAGCCCAACGTGGCCGCCTGAGCCGGACCA
Source organism: uncultured Rhodobacter sp. (assembly GCA_937901435.1). The sequence continues at coordinate 2,749 of CALGTJ010000429.1, forward strand.
CGACGGATGTTATCCATGGTGATCGCGCCCAACAGCGCCTCATCCGAACGGCGGATCAGAAACAGCGGCACAGCACTTCCCGAGGTTACAGAGCGTTGCGCCCAGTAAACGCGGTTCGTGAAGGCCTTTCGCGTCAGGTGGTCCGAGGACCACGTCGGCTCCCACGGGGTCAGGAACTCGACACTGGCGCGGCGCAGCGCGGCCCATTGGCGAAAGTCAGAATGCTGCGGCGGTCGCAGGCTCATGCGCGGCGTTTCGATCCGGACTTTTCGACGCCCCATCAGCATCAGGCCGCCAGACGCTCCCTCAGTTGCGCCAGAGTCGGGGCCTTTTCAACAGGTCCATACATGGTCAGCGCAGCATTTGCGCTGCCCGCGATCCCGGCGGCAAAGTCGCGCACATCCTGCGTGGTGACGGCGTCGATTTTGGCAACCACCTCGTCCAGCGCAGGAACACGGCCCCAGATAGAGATCAGACGGGCCAGACGTTCGGCCCGCGACGACGGGCTTTCAAGTCCCATCAGCATCCCGGCCTTCATCTGTGCCACGGCGCGCGCAATTTCCGCATCACTCATATCATCTGCGGCACGTTTCAACTCGTCCATGGTGATCGAGGTCAACTCGCCGATCTGCTCGGCAGAGGTGCCCGCGTAAATTGTGGTCATCCCGGTGTCGATATAGGCCCCGGTCTGCGCAAAGATCGTATAGCAGAGCCCTCGCTTTTCGCGCACCTCCTGAAACAAGCGCGAGGACATGCCCCCGCCCAAAGCGGAACTGTAGATTTGTGCCGTATAGATCGCATCGTCGCAATAATCCGGCGTTTCAAAGGCCAGTGCGAAATGAACCTGTTCCAGCGATTTCACCTCTAGCCGCTCGCCGCCATGAAACTTGGCGGGCTGAATAATCTGCGCCGGGCCACGTTTCAGATCGCCAAAGATCACCTCTGCCTCGGCCAGAAGTTTGTCGTGATCAAAGGCGCCTGCCACCGACAGGATCATCTTTTCCGGCCCGTAGTGTTCGGCCACAAACCCACTCAGATCATTACGCGCGAAACTGCTGACCCGCTCAGACGGGCCAAGGATCGTGCGTCCCACGGGTTGTTCGGGATAGGCGACCTCTTGCAGCCAGTCGAACACCACATCGTCGGGCGTATCAAGCGCCTGCCCGATTTCTTGCAGGATCACGCCGCGCTCGACCTCTATTTCGGTATCGTCAAACACCGGATTCAGCACGATGTCACTGATCACATCCAGCGCAAGGCTGACATCATCCTCTAGCACACGGGCATAATAGGCAGTCATTTCGCGGCTTGTATAAGCGTTGATATACCCGCCAACATCCTCTATTTCCTCGGCAATTTGCAGCGCGGTGCGCCGTTTGGTGCCCTTGAACGCCATATGTTCCAGAAAATGCGCGATGCCGTTCTGTTCGATGCGCTCGTGTCGCCCGCCTGCCATGATCCAGATGCCGATCGCGGTGGATTTCAGGCCGGGCATATTTTCGGTGACGATGCGAAAGCCGTTAGATAGCGTGTGTAATTTGACGGTCAAAGTGCGATCCGCTCCTTAATGAGGTTTTGCAGGGCTCCCAAGTCGTTTGGCACCTCGGTGAACCGTTCTGATCGCTCATAGAGGTCTGCCATCCGCTTGGGAAGAGGGGGCCTGATGCCTATTGCCGCCTCAACGGCGTCGGGGAATTTCGCCGGATGCGCGGTGGCGAGCGTGATCATCGGGCTTTGGCCCAGATGCTCTTCTGCGACTTTCACACCAACGGCGGAGTGTGGGCAAAGCAATTCACCCGTATGCAGACGCTGCCGTTCAATCGTGGCGCTGGTTTCGGCTTCGCCGCATCGCCCCGAGGCATAGGTTTCGCGGAGCGCCTGCAACGCGCCCTGACTGACGGTAAATCCGCCCTCGGTCCTGAGCGCGTCCATCTGCTGCGAAATCGCGGCCGGATCGCGGTCATAGGCAAAATACAAGGCGCGTTCAAAATTGCTGGACACCTGAATGTCCATCGACGGGCTGATCGAGGGTGTGACCCCTTCTTTGATATGGTCGCCCGTCGCGATGGTGCGGTGCAGGATGTCGTTGTGGTTGGTCGCAATCACCAGTTGGTCAATCGGCAGGCCCATCGACTTGGCAATGAAGCCTGCGAAAATATCCCCAAAATTGCCTGTAGGCACGGTAAAACTGACGCGGCGTTGCGGCGCGCCAAGCGACACCGCAGAAGAAAAATAATACACAACCTGCGCCAGCACCCGCGCCCAGTTGATCGAGTTCACCCCGGCAAGGCGCACGCCATCGCGGAAATCGAAATCGTTGAACATGTCTTTCAGCCGCGCTTGGCAGTCGTCGAAATCGCCGTGCAGCGCCAGCGCGTGGACATTGCTTGCCTTTGGCGTGGTCATCTGGCGACGCTGCACCTCGGACACGCGGCCATGGGGATAGAGAATGAACACATCCACATTATCCAGGCCCTGAAACGCCTCGATCGCGGCAGAACCCGTATCGCCAGAGGTCGCGCCGACAATTGTCACACGCTCGTTTCGGCGTGCCAGCGCAGTTTGGAAAAGCTGACCAATCAGCTGCATGGCAAAGTCTTTGAACGCCAACGTTGGCCCATGGAACAGTTCTAGCAGAAAATGGTTCGGTCCCAATTGCACCAAAGGTGCGCGGGCGTCGTGGCCAAAGCCTGCGTAGGCGCGGCCAATGATCTCGCGAAAGTCCGCATCGCTGAACGTATCGCCCACGTAAGGGCGCATCACACGAAAGGCGATCTCTTCGTAGGGCAATCCGGCAAGGCCCGCGATCTCGTCATGGCGCATCACCGGAATTGTCTTGGGCAGATAGAGACCCCCATCGCGCGCAAGCCCGCTGAGCATCGCCTCTTCGAAGCTGAGTTCGGGGGCCTGCCCCCGCGTCGAAACATAACGCATATCCTGCCTCGCCTTAGTCATTTGGCTGTCTGATACGCCAGACCAGGAAGACTGTCATCCCCGACCAGACCAGAGCGAGCAAAAACCATGTGATCGCGTAGTTCAGGTGGTCGTTCGGTATGCCTTGGGCCGTGACCGGCAAGGGGGTGACCGGCGGATTATAGGCAGAGACCTGGCGTGCCACGATCAGAATCGGTTCGGTGTTCAATACTTTGGCCATTTCCGGGACGTCGCGCGCGAACCAGAGCCCTGTTGTGCGGTCGGGGTCTGGTGTAAAACTATCGACTTCTTGTGGCCAATGCAGGTTACCCAGAACCTCGAGAGGACCGGTTTGAGCAGTCGGATTAGACTCGATCGGGACAAATCCGCGATCAACCAGAACGCGGCGCCCCTGCGTTTCGAGCACGGACATCAACCGATGCACCGCGCCGATCTGTTTGACCGACGCCAAGACGATGATCTCTTGGCCCGTCAACTGTCCTGCCACCCGAACCGGAAGATATCGGTCAGTCTCGGGGTCTGGGTTGACGGGAATAGCTACAGGTTCGGCGACAATGCGGGCAGAAATATCAGCCAGAATGGCCTCTTTCCACGCAAGCCGCTGGACTTGCCACAGACCCAGCCCCAACAGGATCGCCGTGCCTATCACGCCAAAGACAATCGGAATCACAAGACGCTTTTTCATTCTTTCTCCGAAAGGCAAAGGGCGCGGATCTCTCCCGCGCCCTTGGTTCTCTTTGGTCCGAACACCTCTACAAGAGGCATTCAGCCTATAGGTCTACGTTACGCGCCCCAGATGTAGATCGAGGCGAAAAGGAAGAGCCATACCACATCAACGAAGTGCCAGTACCAAGCCGCCGCCTCGAACCCGACGTGGCGTTCAGGTGTAAAGTGGCCTTTCATCGCCCGGATCAGGCACACCGCCAGGAAAATGGTTCCAATGACCACATGAAACCCATGAAATCCGGTCGCCATAAAGAAGTTGGCCCCATAGATATTTCCGGCAAAACCAAAGGCCGCGTGAGAGTATTCATAGACCTGAAACACGGTAAACAAAGCCCCCAAAGCGATAGAGAGGATCAAGCCGTTGATCAGATCTTTGCGGTTGTTTTCATGGACCAGAGCGTGGTGAGCCCACGTTGCCGCACAGCCAGAACTAAGCAGGATAAGCGTGTTGATCAGCGGCAGGTGCCATGGGTCAAATGTTTCAATCCCCGCAGGTGGCCAGACGCCATCTACCATCGGGCTCATGCCGGTGGGATCCATCGGATACATCGCATGTTTAAAGAAGGACCAGAACCAAGCCGCAAAGAACATGATCTCTGACATGATGAACATGATCACGCCATAGCGCAGTCCGATCACGACGACCGGAGTGTGATCGCCCCCATGCGCCTCTGCAATGACTTCAGCCCACCATGCGAACATGACGTAAAGGACCACAGCCAAGCCGATCAGCATCAGCCAAGGGCCTTTGTCGTGGAAAAACATCACCGCGCCATAAAGCATGACGAAGGCCCCGACTGAGGCCGCGAAAGGCCAGATCGAGGGTGGCAGAATGTGGAAGTCGTGGTTTTTTTCATGCGCCATTGTGAGTTGTCCCTCGTCCGGTGCTTAGTTGTATTCAGTCTCGGACGCGATTGGCAAAGCCGCCTGCGTCTCGGGAAGTTCAATTTCGTAGAACGTATAGCTTAGCGTGATGTGATGTACATATTTTGCATCGCGATCCGTCACGATTTCCGGGTCTACGTAGAAGGTCACCGGCATCTGTACCCGTTCGCCGGGTTGCAATACCTGGCCTTCAAAGCAGAAACAGTCAATCTTGGTGAAGAAGCCGCCAGCCTCGTAGGGCGTAACGTTGTAGGCGGCCGAGCCTGCAACGACGTGATCGGTCGGGTTGTAAGCCTCGTAAAATGCCAGACCGGTTTCCCCGATCCGCAATTCCATTTCACGCACCATCGGCTTGAACTGCCACGGCATCCCACGCTCGATCGAGGCATCAAACCGAATGGTGATCGTGTCATCCAGCACGACATCACTGCCCGCATCTGCCACAGAGGTAGCACCACCGAACCCTGTTACACGGCAAAACCAGTCATAAAACGGGACCGACGCCCAAGCCAGTCCCCCCATAAGCACGACAACGCCCACAGTTTGCGCGAGGGTCTTGCTGGTTCCCTCCAGCTTCATTTGCTTTGCTCCAACAGTTCCGGGCGCAGCACGTGGTCAAATCCCTGAACCGCGCCAATGGATTGAACTTTCACAACGCTTAGGCCAAACATCAGGGCAGCAAAACCGACCAGAGCCAGCCCGACACCCATGTTGCGCGAAAAGCGCCGCTTGTGGATCTCGTGTTCTGCTTTCAAAACCATCACAGGACACCCAAACCGCGAAGGGTCAGGTCGACCAGTATCAAGCCAAAATGAAGGAAGAGATAGAAGATCGAGAATTTGAAAAAAGCCTTCTCAGTCTTGTATTTATCCGCTTCGGCCATGTCCTCGTCACGCCGCCAGATCTCGAACGCGCCCTTGACGAACCACAGGTTCATCAGGATAGCGCCCGCCAGATAAACCGGGCCACCCACCGAAGTAAGGCCTAGTCCGACGGCGACCGGGGCAAGCAGCACGGTGTAGATCATGATATGGTTACGGGTGATGCGTCGGCCGTGGGTTACGGTCAGCATCGGCACCCCTGCGTTGTCATAGTCCTTGCGCAGGAACAGAGCGAGCGCCCAGAAATGTGGAGGGGTCCACATCAAGATCAGCGCGAACATCAACACCGATTCGACAGAGATACTACCAGTTACGGCGACCCAGCCGATCATCGGAGGAAACGCACCAGCCGCCCCGCCGATCACGATATTCTGCGGCGTCCAACGCTTGAGCCACATGGTGTAAATGACGGCATAGAAGAAGATGGTAAACGCCAGCAGCCCCGCCGCCAGCCAATTCGTCGCGAGCGCCAACATGATGACAGACATAACCGACAGTGCCAGCCCGATCGCCAGCGCCTCGCCGGGTTGGACTTTGCCAGCGGGGACAGACCGTTTCGATGTGCGCGCCATGACAGCGTCGATGTCTGCGTCCCACCACATGTTCAACGCGCCAGACGCCCCTGCCCCAATTGCAATAAACAGAATTGCCGACAGCGCCTCGATCGGGTGAAGTGTGGTGGGCGCGACGAGCATGCCGACCAAAGCAGTGAACACCACCAGCGACATCACACGAGGCTTTAGAAGTGCGAAGTAATCGCCAAAACCTGCCTCGTTATCGAAGTCTGTCAAATTGGCATCAGTCATTTTTTCTCTTTCAAGAATAGGCAGTTACCCGCCTGTCAGATATTCCCGAAACGGGCGGGGATTATCCCACCCGAAACGGTCCGGACTGGTTCAGTCAGCCAAAGCAACATCGATAGTTTTCACAGCACCATCGACCGCAAATTCCTGCGCAGGTCCGGCAAGCCACGTGTCATACTGCTCTTGAGTGACAGCCTTGATCGTGATCGGCATATACGCGTGGTCCTTTCCGCACAGTTCGGAGCATTGACCGAAATAGATGCCCTCATTGCCCTCGTCCACTTTGAACCAAAGCTGGGCAAGACGTCCGGGAATGCCGTCCTGCTTGACCCCAAAGGCGGGCATTGCCCATGAATGGATGACGTCCGCACCGGTGACCTGAATAACGACAGTCTTGCCGGTGGGGATGACAACAGCAGTGTCCGTGGCCAGCAGATATTCATCATCTGCATACCCGTAGTCCGCCAATTCTTCGCGGGCCAGAAGGAAGCTTTCAAAGGCCAGATCATCGTCCACGTATTCATAGCCCCAATACCATTGGTATCCGGTCGCCTTGATGGTCAAATCCGCCTCTGGGATTTCCTGCTGTTTGAACAGCACGGGCAAAGAGAACGCGCCGATAAAGACCAGAATCACGATTGGCACCACAGTCCAGGTCACCTCGATTGGCGAGTTGTGCGTGAACGTCGCTGGTTTCGGGTTCGCAGTCCGGTTGTACCGCAGCACCACGTAGGCCAGTAAAAGCGTAACGAAGACAGTGATCACAGTGATGATCACCAGCAGCATTCCGTCCAGCCAATGAATGTCGCGGGCCAATTCCGTCGCAGCAGGCTGGAACCCCATGCCACCGGGAATCGGTTTACCGATGACAGAAAGGCCCTCAAGACCATCCTGAGCCCGCGCAACACCCGCTGCAAGCGTTGCCGTACCTGCGACCCAAAGGCCGGAAAGAATCGTGTTCAACCGCATATCATCTTCCTGTTCATCCTGATGGCATGTGCCACCGCGCTGGCAGGGGTCCGGATTTCGCACGGAATCCCCGTTGTGTCTTTTGCGGTGAAAAACCATATTAAGGCCACACCCTCAAGCAAATCCGTTGCGGCATTGCGCCGCTAACCCAACGGAAGCCCTCTTATTCCGGGAAAATCCACCATGTCAGACGCACCTTTTCGCCCATTTGAGACCACACTCGACCAAGATGCCGCCCTTGCGCAGTTGCGAGGGGCTGTGTCCGGGGCCGATGACGGCGAGTTGTTTCTGGAACGCCGCCGGTCCGAAGTAATCTCATTTGATGACGGGAGGGTTAAGACCGCCAGTTATGATGCCTCTGAAGGGTTTGGCCTGCGCGCGGTGCGCGGCGAGACCGCCGGGTATGCCCATTCCAGCGAGATCAGCGAGGCGGCTTTGACCCGCGCTGTGGAAACCGCGCGCCTTGCCGTCGGGGATGGCGGTGGTACGATGGCCCCTGCGCCGCGCCCGACAAATGTGCGGCTGTATACGGATCCCAACCCGATGGAAGACGCGGTTTTCCCGACAAAGATCGAGACATTGCGCGAAATTGACGCCTTTGCCCGCGATTTGGACAAGCGGGTGATTCAGGTCTCGGCGACCCTTGCCGCCTCGATGCAAGAAGTCGAAATCCTGCGCCCCGAAGGTCATCTGGTGCGCGATGCACGCCCCATGACGCGGCTGAATGTGTCTGTGATTGTCGAGGAAAACGGACGGCGCGAGAGCGGATCCATGGGTGGGGGCGGTCGCATGGGTCTTACCGGGCTGATCGATGCCGAGCATTGGCAAAACGCCACCCGCGAGGCGCTGCGGATTGCCCTCGTGAACCTGCGCGCCGAACCCGCGCCGGCGGGTGTCATGGATGTGGCTCTGGGCGCGGGCTGGCCGGGGATCTTGCTGCACGAGGCCATCGGTCACGGGCTGGAGGGCGATTTCAACCGCAAGAAAACCTCTGCCTTTTCAGGTCTGATGGGCCAGCAGGTCGCCGCACGCGGCGTCACCGTCTTGGATGATGGCACGATTCCCGACCGCCGTGGCTCTATTTCGGTCGATGACGAAGGCACGCCGTCAGGCAAGAATATACTGATCGAGGACGGTATTCTTGTCGGTTACATGCAAGACCGTCAGAATGCGCGTTTGATGGGGGCAGAGCCCACAGGCAACGGACGGCGCGAATCCTATGCCCATATCCCGATGCCTCGCATGACCAACACCTACATGCTGGGTGGCACAGAGAGCCCAGAGGATATCGTCGCCCAACTGAAGGACGGCATCTACGCTGTTGGCTTTGGCGGGGGGCAGGTCGATATCACCAACGGCAAGTTCGTGTTTTCCTGTACAGAGGCTTACCGCGTCAAAAACGGCAAGATCGGTGTCCCTGTCAAAGGCGCCACACTGATCGGGGACGGGCCGACAGCACTGGGCCAGATCCGCGCGATTGGCAACGACATGGCGCTGGACCCGGGAATCGGCAATTGCGGCAAGAACGGACAATGGGTGCCTGTGGGGGTCGGACAGCCGACTCTGTTGATGGGCGGGCTGACCGTGGGTGGCTCTGCCACGTGAGATTCGCATGTGTTTTTGGGTGTGCCTTACGATTTTGGCGAGGCACACACAATGCACAGCACGTTAAAATCGCTAAAAATCATTTTTTAAAATGTATGAATTCAATAGATTGGCCGAAAACAGATAAGGTTTTCGAATAGATTCATTTGGTGTTAACCCCGATCACGGCAATGTCTGGCTTGTAAGACGACGGAGCCAAAATGGTCGAGGAATTTCTCCCTTCACCCCACCCACTCACCCCACCCCGAAGCGAGCAAGGAATGCTGTTTTGGCTTCGTCTCTTGCGCTCTCGCCGCGTCGGACCGACGACGTTTCATCGGCTGCTGGCCGAACACGGCAACGCCGAAACCGCGCTGGATGCCCTGCCAGAGGTTGCGCGCGCCGCCGGTGTTACCGACTATCAAACCTGTCCAGAGGGCGTCGCTGCCGCCGAACTCAGGGCTGGCAAACTGGCTGGTGCGCGGCTTGTGGCCTATGGTGGTCCCGACTATCCACCGGCGTTGATGACCCTGCCAGATGCCCCGCCTTTGCTATGGGCGATCGGGAATACTGCCCTGCTACAGCACCCCATGGTGGCCTTGGTCGGGGCGCGCAATGCCTCTAGTCTTGGGACACGGATGGCGCGCAGCCTGTCCTCTGCCCTGACCAAAGACGGATATGTTGTTGTGTCCGGCCTTGCCAGAGGCGTAGATACTGCCGCTAATCTTGCCGCCCTTGAAGGGGGCACTGTGGCTGTGATGGCTGGAGGCGTGGACGTGATCTACCCTGCGGAAAATGCCGTTCTGGGGCAAGAGATCGGCGAGCAAGGCCTGCGCATTTCAGAGCAACCCATGGGCACCGTCCCGCAAGCCCGCCATTTCCCGACCCGCAACCGGATCATTTCGGGGCTGGCAGAGGCCGTGGTCGTGGTCGAGGCTGCCGCGCGTTCTGGCAGCCTGATCACCGCCAAAAACGCATTGGATCAGGGCCGTGAGGTTCTTGTTGTGCCCGGCCATCCCTTTGATGCCCGCGCGGCTGGCTGCAACATGCTGATCCGCGACGGCGCGACTTTGGTGCGCAATGCCGCAGATGTGATCGAGGCGATTTCATCGCGCGCACCGCAGCCGGACGTCCAGCCAGATCTGCCCCTTGCGATGCCCCCCGCCAATGCTCCAACCACGGTTCCCGCCGCTCAACCTCAGACCCGCAGCCTGCAGGACATCAGCCAGTTGCACTCAGAGATCCTGTCGCGTTTGGGACCCAGTCCTCTGGCCGAAGATCAACTGATCCGCGACCTTGCGACGCCCGCTGGCAAAGTCTCTCCGGAACTTTTGACGCTGGAACTCGAGGGTAAAATCATCCGTCAGCCCGGCGGCCTTT
>CALGTJ010000430.1 GCA_937901435.1 uncultured Rhodobacter sp.
ATTGCAGATGCTGCGATCGGCGGGGGACATGGGGGATCTGGGCGACGTCACGGCCTCGACATCCCGCCTGCGCGGCGCTGCCTCTGCGGGGCGGATTTTTCGCAAGAGTTTCCTTGTAGCGGTGACAAACCCCAAGGGATACCTGTTCTTTGCGGCTTTCCTGCCGCAATTCGTCGATATGACACAACCTTTGCCCGGCCAATATGCGACTCTGGCGCTGGTTTTTGTGCTGATCGATGTGACCGTTATGGGGGTCTATGCGGCACTTGGGGCCAATGCGATGCGGTTCCTGCGCCAACGCGGCGCGATGTGGCTGGAACGGGGCTGCGGCATCGCTTTGCTGGCCTTGGCCGCGGGATTGGCCCTGTATAAGCGGGCTTGATAAGCGGGTTCAACATAGCGCCCGGCGCGGCGCCCATCGCCACCGCGATGGCGCGATACCACCGCGCCCGCTAATGCAGCCGAAACTCTCCTTTGACATTGCGCCACTCGCCCGGAGAGATCTGCTTGCGGTGCACGAATGACACCGAGTGCAGCGGGCCTTCGATCTCTTCCTGCCAATATTCAATAAACTTGAACAATCGCGGATGATCGGGGGCAAGATCGTAGTCCTGCCAGATGAAGGTGTTCAGCACGTTCTGAAAATCGGGCATCCGGTAAAAGAATTCGGCCGTCGTCAGGCCATAGCCCGCCAGCATCAGTTCTGTTTCTGTTTTCATCCCTTTGCGCCTCGCTGGTGTCTCTGATCCAAGTGTTCAAAGAAATTGTCGTCATTTCAACAAAAACTGTTCGCCATCCTGAAAACGTGACAGCCGGTGACAGGCATATTGCAAGCCGGATCTGAGGTATTTGACGCATTGCAAGAAGAGGCCGGGGGCAAAGCTTGACAGGTCAGTGTTAATCTGGGCAGAATTGTAACTAAATGGTTACTAATATGGGCCGTAATGACAGCCTTTGACTATATTATCATCGGCGGGGGATCGGCGGGCTGTGTCCTTGCCGCGCGCCTGAGCGAGGACCCGCATGTGTCGGTTCTGTTGCTGGAGGCAGGCGCGCGCGACAAAAGCCTGTTGTTCCACTGGCCTGCGGGTTTTGCGAAAATGACCAAGGGGATTGCGTCTTGGGGGTGGTCGACTGTTCCGCAAAAACACATGCAAAACAAAGAGGTCTGGTTCACCCAAGCCAAGGTGATCGGGGGCGGGTCGACCATCAACGCACAGATCTACACGCGCGGCAATGGGGTCGATTATGATGCATGGGAGCGCGATCATGGCTGCACCGGATGGAACTACCGCAGCCTGCTGCCCTATTTCAAACGGGCCGGTGGCAACGCCCGTTTCAACGATGACTATCACGGCATTGACGGCCCGGCGGCGGCGTCTCTGTTCGAGACGGGCGGATTTTGGTATGCCGATCCTGCGGCGCCAATGCCCGACATTCAGTTCCATCTCGGGCAGGGGTCGGGCATCGAAAAGGGGATCGCCAGCATCAATGGGGCGGGCATCAACGGGGCGGGGATCACGCTGAACAGTACCTTTTTGCGACCCCGCTCTCGGGGGACGGTCCGGCTGGCCTGCAACGACCCACAGGCTGCCCCCCTGATCGACCCGAATTACCGGGCGGATCCCTATGATCTGAAGATGCCCCTACGTGGATTGGACATCGCGAGAGAGATCCTGGCGCATCCCGCGCTTGCGCCCTTTGTGCGCAAAGAGGTGCTGCCGGGGCCGGATGTGCGCAGCGCGCAGGATCTGTTCGACTATGCCTGCAAAATGGCCAAGACCGATCACCACCCGGTGAGCACCTGCAAGATGGGCGTGGATGAAATGTCGGTCGTGGATCCTGACCTCTGGCTGCGTGGGATTGACGGGCTGCGGGTCTGTGACGCCTCGGTCATGCCGCAGATCCCCTCATCCAATACCAATGCACCCACGATTATGATCGGGGAAAAGGGGGCGGATCTGATCCGTGATCACCCGGCTTTGCCGCCCGTGATTTTTTCCCATGAACGCAACGACGAAAAGCGGTTTCCGATCGCATGAAAGGCCCCGGATGAACAGTTTGACCCGCCCTGAAATCACCGCTGAGGCCGCACAACGCCTTGTGGCTTCGGCCTTGGACCACGCCCGCAGCAACGGCTGGCAGATCGCCGTGGCCGTGGTGGACCCGCATGGCGTTCTGGCCGCTTTTGGGCGCAGCGATCACGTGGCGCGGCCCAGCGTCGAGTTTGCCATCGACAAAGCCTATACCGCCGCCACCCTGCGCAAGTCGTCGCAAGCCTTCGGAGAGCGGATGGCCAGCAGCCCGACCCTTGCGCTTGGCCTGTCGACGCGTGCGCGCCTGATGGCCTGGGGCGGTGGTGTCGCGGTTTTCGAGGGGGACGCTTGCATCGCGGGGATCGGCGTGTCCGGGGTGCAGGACTTTGAGGATGTCGCCTGTGCGCAGGCGGTTATTGCCGCTGTGGGCCTGACGGCGGGCTGATCCCGGCGGGAGTCCTACGGATTGACGCAGACCAGCCGCATGATCGTGTCGATGTTGAACTCTATGCGATCCCGCAGCGCCTCTTGGGCCATCAGATCGCGTTTATAGACAATGTTCCCGGTGAAGCGGTTGGTCAGATAGTAATAGCCGATGGCAGCGATGGTGATGTTCAGTTGTACCGGGTCTATCCCGGCGCGAAACACACCGGCACTGACACCGCGATCCAGCAGGCCGCCGACCATTGCGACGAATCTCTTGCTGAGCGTTTCGATGACTTCGGATTTTTTCAGATGCCGGGCCTTGTGCAGGTTTTCACTGTTCACCAGCGTCAGAAACTCGGGATTTTTCAGGTAATAGTCCCAAGTGAATCGCACCAGTTTTTCCAGCGCCTCGCGCGGCGGCAGATGTTCCAGTTCCAGCTTTTGCTCGGCGGTGCGGATGTCTTGATATGCGGCCTCCAGCACCACCTGAAACAGATCTTCTTTGTTGCCAAAGTAGTGATAAATCATACGCTTGTTGGCTTTGGCACGGGCCGCGATCTCGTCGACACGCGCGCCGCCAAGGCCATTTTTCGCGAACTCTTTCTTGGCCGCTGCCAGGATGCGTTTTTGCGTCGCATCCGCGTCACGCACCTTTTTTACCTTCGTCTCTGGCATCCAGCGTTCCCATCTGCGCGTCCCGTTGAACCGCTTCTTATCCGATAAACCCCGCAAAGGTCAAAAAATCAGACAAAGCGCCAAAGGGGTTGACGATTCTCGAATTTAAGAAGTAACTGGTTAGTGCGTTAACGGGCGCTGCAAAGACGCCGTCGCGGAATGACTGGTGGAATGGGGTGGCCGGGATCGGCGCTCTGCCATATCTTTAAGGGAGGAAAGAAATGTCTTTCATCAAGGACTACATTGAAAAGGAAACGATCAGCCGTCGTAACCTTCTGATTGCGAGTGCCTATGGGTTGGGTGGGGTGGCCGCGGTTGGCGCGTTCGGCCCCGGCATGGCGCGGGCGGCGACGATGGATCCGACCGTCGCCTGGAGCTATCGCAACCGCACGAACCCCTATTGGAACGAGATCGTGTCGGGGGGCGAGGCGTTTATCGAAAGCATCGGCAAGCCCAAAGACGCGCTCGTGCACCTGATCAACGAAGGTTCGTCTGAAAAGTCGCTGGCGGACGTAAAGGCGATGTTGGCGCGTACCAATGGCGATCTGGCCTTGGCGATTGACACCAACGACGCCCCCAACGCGCGTCCCGTGGTCGAGGCCTGTGTGGCCGCCGGGGCCTTTGTGTCGACCCTGTGGAACAAGACCGACGATCTGCATCCCTGGGACTTTGGCGACAACTACGTCAGCCATATGAGTTGGTCCGACGAAGGCCCGGCAGAGCAGACCGCGCGCATTCTGCTGGACGCGATGGGCGGCAAGGGCGGCGTTGTGCATCTGGGCGGTATTGCGTCAAACAACCCGGCCATCGAACGTCTTCAGGGCCTCAGGAATGCGCTGGTGGACTATCCGGACGTCGAACTGCTGGCCGCCGAGCCTGCGGACTGGGACACCCAGAAGGCCAATCAGGTTATGTCTGCCTTTCTGACCCGCTTTGGCGACGAGATCACCGGGGTCCACTGCGCCAACGATACCATTGCCTATGGGGTGCTTGAGGCCCTGCGCGCCGAAGGGATCGAGGGGATGCCGGTCGTGTCCTACGACGGCAACCCGCAGGCGGTGCAGCTGGTGGCGGAACGCAAGATCCTTGCCACCGTCTTTACCAATCCGCACTGGGGCGGGGGCATCACCGCCTCGCTGGCCTATCATGCCGCGACGGGGGCGTTCAAACCCTCTGACGAGCCCAACGCGCACCGCGAATTCAACGGCCCGTCGATCTTTGTGACGCCCGAGGACGCGGTAGAGTTCAAGGCCAACTTCCTTGACAGCGTGCCAACCTATGACTGGACCGATTTCTGGGGGCCGTCCAACGGGCCTATCGTCTACAAATAACATCTGTCAGAGCGGTGGGATCGCCCCGCCGCTCTGACCCTTTGAGTGACCAAATGCAGCTGGGAGGCGCGCGTGGACGGCATCCTGACCCGGGAGACCCTGTTGAAATGGGCCCCGCTTATCGTTCTTTTGGCCCTGATCGGCTTTTTCTCGATCATGGAGCCGCGCTTTTTCTCGCAGCGCAATTTTGCCCGCATCGCAATCGCCAGCACGCCCGCGCTGATGGTGGCGATCGGGGTGACATTCATCATCATCATGGGCTCGATTGACCTGTCGATGGAGGGCACCGTGTCGGTCTGCGCGGTGATCTTTGCCAAGCTGTTTCTTCTGCTGGGCGGCACCTTGGCCAGTTGGGCGTGGCTGGCGTTGCCGATGGCTTTGGTCGTTGGCGCAGCCATTGGGTTCGTGAACGGGTTCATCCACGTCAAGCTCAAGATCCCGTCGTTCATGGCCTCGCTGGCCATGGGGTTCGTGGGCACCGGGCTTGCGATGGTTCTGACCGGGGGCGACCGCATCCGCATCGAGGACGAGCTGTTTCGCGGCCTTCTGACGACGCGCTGGTTGGGCTTTCCGATCATGGTCTATGTGGCGCTGGCCTTTTTGCTGTTTGGCTGGTTCATCCAGTCCAAGACGACGCTTGGGCGCAATTTCTACGCCGTGGGCGGCGGAGAGGCCCTTGCCCACGGGTCGGGCCTGAACGTGAGCCGCGTGCGCATCATGGGCTTTATGCTGGCGGGGATGTTCTTTGCTGTTGGGGCCTTGCTGGCCGTCGGGCGTATCGGCATCGCGGAAACGGCGACGGGCAATAATTTCATGTTCCTGTCGATCACGG
>CALGTJ010000431.1 GCA_937901435.1 uncultured Rhodobacter sp.
GCGTTGGTCAGCGAGTTGACCATGTTTCCGCCGTAGTGGTTCAGAACCAGCACATCTGCGTCGGACTGCAGAACCTGAGAGATATAGGACGAGAAGTCGGTCTGGGTCAGCGGTGTCAGCACGGTGCCGACTGTGCTCCATCCCATGGCTTCGGTCGAATTGCGCACGGCTTCTTCTGTGGTGTAACCCCAGTTGTAGTCCGCGGTCAGGTGATAGGCCTTGCGGTCCTTGCCATAAGCATTCGCCAGCACGGGGGCCAAGGCAGCACCGGACATGTAGGAGTTAAAGAAGTGACGGAACCCGTTCGCCTTCTTGTCCTTGCCGGTGGTGTCGTTGGAATGCGTCAGACCTGCCATGAAGATCACGCCAGCTTCTTGACACAGGGCCTGCACAGCCACAGCCACACCAGAGGACGAGCCACCCGTGATCATGATCGCGCCGTCTTTTTCGATCATCGAACGGGCCGATGCGCGGGCCGCGTCAGATTTCGTCTGCGTGTCGCCGGTCACATACTCGACCTTGCGGCCAAGGATACCTGTGCCGTCGATGGTCTTGGACGAGAACGTGCCCAGCATACCGCCGTCGCCGCCACCGTTCAGATGCTCGACCGCCAGCTCATAGGCGCGCAGTTCGTCTGCACCTTCGTCTGCATAAGGGCCTGTCTGTGGGACGTTGAAGCCCAGAGTAACCGAGCTGTCGCCAGGTGCGTTGGTAAAACCAGCATGGCTGCCGGCCCAAGATGCCCCTGTGAAAATAGTCGGCATAGCAAGTGCGGCACCTGTGCCAGCCCCTGTCTTCAGCAGACCGCGACGCGTCATGTTGCGTTTAGTCATAAAGTTCCTCCCGTTACGTAACGTTTTTCGAATGAACATCTCGATAACGCCCATTCAGACCCTATTTAGGATGCTGTCATTAATGCGGCGGGTTCGAAAACTTCGCAACAACCGCTTTGTATGAAAGAATAATTTTGTAAATAAATACACAAATGTGTGGACGGTTCTGTAAATTTATTTACAAATACCCGTGAAAGTAGTGCAGTTTCAAAGGGCTGATAAAATGCCGATGCGCAGTCTGACAGGCGGCCGTATCCGGGAAAGACGCATGGTCGTCGGTCTCAAGCAGTCCGATCTGGCAAAGCAGGCCGGGATCTCTGCGGCCTACCTCAATCTGATCGAACACAATCGCCGTAGAATCGGGGGCAAGCTGTTGTCTGATATCGCGGCGGTGCTGAAGGTCGAGCCAAGCGCCCTTGCCGGAGGGGCCGAGGCCAGCATCGTTGTGGGCCTGCGTGACGCTGCGGCCCGGATCCCCACCAGCACGGCAGAAACCGCAGGGGCCGAGGATTTTGCCGGACGCTTTCCGGGGTGGGCCGATCTGGTGACGACGCAGGCGCGCCACATCCGGGCGCTGGAACGCACCGTTGAAACGCTCAGCGACCGCATCGCACATGATCCCCATCTGGCGACCTCGCTGCACGAGCTGCTGTCGACTGTGACCGCGATCACCTCGACCGCCTCTATTCTGGTCGAGACAGACAAGATCGAGGATGAATGGCGGGATCGGTTTCACCGCAATATACACGAGGACAGCCAAAGGCTTGCGGAAAGTTCGCAGGCTTTGGTGACCTACCTGGATACGACCAAAGACACAGAACGCGGCGCGACATTGCCGCAGGAAGAGCTGGAGATCTGGCTGAAAGAGCGGTCTTATCATCTGGCGGATCTGGAACGCGCCCTGCCGATGTCGTCAGAGGCGATCTTGCGCGAAAGCGGTCTGTCCAAACCCGCGCTGGTTCTGGCGCAGGCCTATATAGCCCGCTATCTGGCGGATGCTGTGCAAATGCCGCTGATTTCGTTCCGGGTCCGGGCCGGGGCTGCGGGCTATAACCCGGCCATACTGGCGCAAGAGTTTTCCACCGATATTGCGGCGGTCCTACGCAGGATTGCGGCCCTGCCGACCGCCGTGGGCGAGGCTGGGATCGGGCTTGTGATCTGCGATGGATCTGGCACCCTGACCCTGCGCAAACCCGTTGACGGCTTTCCCTTGCCGCGGCTGAGTGCGGCCTGTCCTTTATGGCCATTGTATCAGGCGTTGAACCGTCCGATGTCGCCCGTGCGTGCCGTGGTAGAAATGCCGGGCCGGGATGCCGAACGGTTTTTGACCTATGCGATTGCGCAACCTGTCGGTCCTACGCGGTTTGATCGGGTCAGCATGTTCGAGGCCACGATGGTGATGCTGCCCGCAGATCGGGTCTCTTTGCCCGACGGCGATATTGCCCAGATAGGGACCAGTTGCCGGATTTGCCCACAACAAACCTGCCCTGCGCGACGCGAACCCTCGATTCTGGTTCCGGCGCTGTAACGAGAGGTCATTGGGGTTCGATTGACCCTCTAAATTCTGAAAACTCCCGTAAAACTCTGAGATATTTTGACAGCTTGGCTTTGGTCGGTGATACTGCCTGCAGATCCGGCGCCAGACCGGACACAAACGGGAGGAGGTCGGTCGAATGGGCAAACGCGTCCTGTTGATCGAAGACGAGCCCAATATCATTCAAGCGATCAGTTTCATTCTGTCGCGCGATGGCTGGGTTGTGGACACCCATGCGGATGGGGCGACGGCCTTGGCCGAGATCCGTCGCCGCGGGCCGGATGTTGTGGTGTTGGATGTGATGTTGCCGAACCGTTCGGGGTTCGAGGTGTTGCAGGATCTGCGCGCCGATGCGGATGTGTCGGCTGTTCCAGTGCTTATGCTGACCGCGCGGGGCCAAAAACGTGACCGCGAACTGGCCGAACGCTATGGCGCAAGCCGGTTCATGACAAAGCCGTTTTCCAACGCAGATGTCCTTGAGTGCATCCGAGAGCTTGCCGCGTTGTAACTGGCCAATGAGACCCTGATGAGCAAACCGCCCGCCCCCATGTTTCTGGAACGCCGCCTCTATCGCCGTCGGCGGATGATGGATGCGGCGCGCCTGTTGCCGTTGATCGGATTGCTCTTGTTTCTGGTGCCCTTGCTATGGGCTCCAAGGCCGGGCGAAGGGGCCTCTACCGCACATGGTATGATCTACCTTTTTACCATCTGGGCGCTCTTGATCGCCATCTCTGCGTTTCTGTCGCGTTGGCTGGCGGATCCGCGCAGCGAAGGGCCGGACACGCAACAGAATAAAGCAGACAAATGATTAGCTTTAATGGTCTGGTGCTGGTCTGTCTGGCCTATGTGACCGTCTTGTTCGCCGTGGCTTTCGCCGCTGAAAAACGGGCAGAGCGGGGCGAGGTCGGCTGGTTGCGCTCGCCGCTGATCTACACGCTGTCGCTGTCGATCTATTGCACGGCGTGGACCTTTTACGGGGCGGTTGGCTATGCGGTGCGCTCTGGACTAGAGTTTGTGACGATCTACCTTGGACCAACGCTGGTCATGGTCGGCTGGTGGTGGATGTTGCGCAAACTGGTGCGGATCGGACGCAGCCAGCGCATTACCTCGATCGCAGACCTGATTTCCTCGCGCTATGGCAAATCGAACTTTCTGGGCGTTATCGTCACGCTTTTGGCCGTGGTCGGCACCACGCCCTATATCGCTCTGCAATTGCAGTCAGTGACGCTGTCGTTTTCGGTGTTCTCGGGTGATGGGATCGCGCTGGATTCGCTGGACCTGAACAATACTGCCCTTGTTGTGGCCGGAGGGCTTGCTTTATTCACGATCCTTTTTGGCACGCGTTCCTTGGATGCGAACGAACGTCACCACGGCATCGTCACCGCTATTGCGCTGGAATCGGTGGTCAAACTGGTGGCGCTGCTGGCGGTGGGGGCCTTTGTGGTCTGGGGCGTGGCCAATGGTCCGGCCGATATCATGGCGCGTATCCAGACGTCCGAGATTGCCACATGGGACATGGCGGGCGGGCGCTGGGCGACGCTGATATTCCTGTCGGCGGCGGCCTTTATCTGTCTGCCGCGCATGTTTCAGGTGATGGTGGTCGAGAACGCGGACGAACGCCATGTGGCCCTCGCAAGCTGGGCCTTTCCGCTTTACCTCTTTTTGATGAGCCTCTTTGTCATTCCTATTGCCGCGGTGGGTCTGACTGTCCTGCCCGGCGGCAATCCGGATCTATACGTTCTTACCTTGCCCTTGTCGCTGGGTCAGGACGGTCTGGCAATGCTGTCCTTCCTTGGTGGGTTCTCGTCAGCCACCTCTATGGTGATCGTGGCCACGATTGCCCTTTCGACCATGGTGTCCAACCATATCGTCATGCCGATCTGGTTGAGCGCGCGCAGTGGCGGGGCGACCATGTCGGGCGATGTGCGCAATGTGGTGATCCTGTCGCGGCGGATCTCGATTGGTGCGGTGCTTGCGCTTGGCTACCTCTATTTTCACCTCTCCGGCGGCAGCGAGGCGTTGGCTGCCATCGGTCTGATCAGTTTCGCGGGGCTGGCCCAGATCCTGCCCTCGCTGCTTGGCGGGATCTTTTGGCGCGG
>CALGTJ010000432.1 GCA_937901435.1 uncultured Rhodobacter sp.
GCAGGATTAGGAACGGTGCTTCGCGCCAATACGGCAGTAGCTCCGTCATCATGACACCCCATTCTGCGGTAGGTGGGCGGATACCGACGCTAATAAAACCAAGTGCAGCAACTGCCGTCACTGCGGTGGCGGCACCAAATGCGGCTATGGTTAAAAGCCCTGGACCGATCTCTGGAATTATGTGCCTGCGGATCAGCAGCCAGGGACCAAGCCCTAGCAAACGCGATGCCTCGACAGAAGGTTCGGCTAATACGATCCGTGTGCGCTGTCGGGTATAGCGGAAATACTCGACCCAGAGGGTGAGCGAGATACCTACATAAAGTGCCCACCACGATCCTGGAGAGATCGCGGCCAACATCAGTACCAATAATAGCCCAGGCAGTGCCAGAACAGCGTCAGCAAAGGCACCAAGTAACCGGTCAGGCCAACCGCCGAACCAGGTTGCTGTAACTCCCAGGATCGCACCGGGTAGTCCGGCAGTAATTACCGAAAGGAATGCCAACGACAATGATAATTGTGCGCCGGATAAAAGCCGAGACGCCATATCACGTCCCAGATTGTCGGTGCCTAAGGGATGGGCGATGCTTGGGCCTTCAAGTGTGTGTAGCAGTGACTGTTTGTTGGGGTCTCCGCCGATCAGAGCTGGCCCGGTAATTGCTGCGATAACCAACAAAGTCATCAACCCCAGACCCAACAAGCGTGAAGGAGAAAGTTTGAAATATGAACTGGTCTGGGTTACATCGACCATGATTTCGGTCTGGTTGGTCATGCCCGCCGCGTCCTTGGATCGATGCAGCGACAGGTGAGGTCGACAATTAGGTTCAGCGCTACATAGGTCAGACCCAGCACTAAGGCTGTCCCTTGTACCATAGCGATGTCACGGCCAAAAATCGCATGCACGAGTGCATGGCCGATCCCGGGCCAGGCGAAAACAGTTTCCACTATTACCACGCCTTCTATCAAATAAGCCAATTGCACCCCCACGTAGGTTACTACTGGTAAGGCTGCATTGCGCAGCACATGGCGGGAAAGGGTCCGCTGTGCGGACAGGCCCTTGGTGCGCGAAAATAGCCGCCAGTCGGCACTCATTGCGTCGACTACAGCGTCGCGTATCACACGGTTTGACACTGCTGCCAGCCCAAGCCCCAGTGTGAGTGATGGTAGGATGAGGTTGGCGAACGACTTAAAGCCTGCCACTGGCAACAGGTTGAGTTGTACCGCAAAGATCAGCACCAACAGAACGCCCAATGCAAAGGAGGGAATAGCGCGTATAAATATTGAAACACCCAAAGTGACGTGATCCAAAAGCCCATTTGGTTTCAACCCAGACGCGATTCCTAAGGGCAGCGCGATCAGCAATGAGGCCACGACCGCTCCGACCGCCAACAGCATGGAATAACCAAGCTGCGTGGTGATTTCATCAGCCACAGGTGTGCCATAAACTGCTGAAATGCCCAGATCGAATTGAGCCAGCATCGTTAGCCATGACCAGAGCTGCACAATTGCTGGCTGATCCAGCCCTAGTTCGAGACGCACTGCCTCAGCGGCGGCAGCGTCCATCATGTCATAGCCATAGCGCCCTGCGGCAATGCGATATGCAGCATCACCGGGAAGCGATTGCATCATCACGAAACTTACGATGCCGACAATCACTGCCACGACAACGGCCTGCAGTCCTCGCGTGGCGAGGACTGCAAACACTGTTTTTCCAAAGGAAGACATCAGGTCATTCGGTCCAGAACATCTTGCTCAATCCGTAGCTGCGTTGCAATGGGTCGATGATTACGCCGTTCAGGTTTTTGTCTACAGATACTGTGTGCTGGTACCAGACAATCGGAATTATTGGCAATTCCTGTTGTAGGCTGTTTACGACCTTGGCAATGTTTTCACCACGGATTTCCTGATTTTTAGTTGAAGCAATGATATTGATTGCTTTGACAACGTCAGCATTGTCCCAGCCCATTGCTCCCCAATCGCCACCACCTTTACCAAAGTCCTGTATTACTGAACCAATTGGATCCGGTGTCAAACCATAGTTCCGGGCATAAAGCGCCACGTGCAAAGACCCGTCTTGATGACCTGCAGGAATTTCTGTGTAGCTGGCTACTGAAACCTCAAGTTCGATTCCAAGCTCGCGCCATGTATCTTGTAATGCGGTTGCGATTAGTGGTAATTCAGGTCGATCAGGGAAGGTGCGTAGCATGATCGAGAAGCGCTCTTCATCGCGAGTAAGAATGCCGTCCTCCCCCTTGGTCCAGCCCAGCTCGGATAGAAGCAAGGCCGCTTTGTCGAGGTCGGTTTCCAGCGGCATCAAATCCTTTGAGTGCCAATCACCTAATGCGGGAGGAAAAAGTTGTCCTGCAGCTGCTTCGGGGAAGCGTGTAATTGCCTTGGCTATGCCTGCGCGCGGGATAGCAAGACTCAGCGCTTGGCGGGCGCGGACGTCATTAAAAAATGGGTGACCGGAATTGACCTTAAGCGTGACGACACGCGGGATTGGCACTGCCTGTGTCTCGACGTCATCAACATGTTGCAGGTGACCGTAACCTGAAGGATCAAGGGTAAAGACAATATCTGCATTCCCACTTTCGGCTAGAAGCGCGCGAGTTTCCGCTCTGCTAGCAGCCAAGTAGTTTACAGTTTCGATCTTGGGTGCGGTACCCCAATATGCTTCGTTGCGCGCCATTGAAATGTTTTGTGGCGGAGTAAAATCAGTGACTTTGAAAGGGCCTGTGCCGATCAAGGCGACGGGTTTGCCTTCGGCGTTAAAGGCAGATGGAGCTGGAATGATGGTACTGGCGTGGGCTAGAAAAGCGGGCAAGGCTGTAAACGGTGTTTCGAGAGTGAAAATAATCTTTCCATTTGATCCAGAAATCTTGGAGATTGGCGCCTTTTTCAACACTCCAGGCTGCTGCAATGCACGGTCCAATGCAAAGACTGCGGCGTCGACGTTCAATGGTGTGCCATCGTGAAATATAACACCATTACGCAAAGTGAACTCCCAGGTGAGACCATCTTCGGAGGCTGACCATTCAGTCGCAAGGCCAGAACGCAGAATACCAGTGGCGTCGGCGTCAACAAGGTTTTCCATGATTTGCAGCTTTTGAAGCGCAAAGCCGGCCACTGCTGGGTCAAAGCTTGCGACCTCCCAAGGGGCTGCGATCGTTACATTAGTTTTGATATCTGCCAATACCGGTGCGGTTGAGAGAGCAATTATCAGCCCAATCGCCACTCTTAGTTGTTTTATCATAGAAAAATCTCCTGTTTTCTTTTTTGATTCTCAGTGCCAGTATCATGTAAATAATGTTATTACATAACATTATTTAGAATTTAAAAATTGTGTTTTAACTTTTTAAATAGCTAACAGTAATGTGTTGGGGAGATTTTCGGATATTTTAAATTATCGTGTTGTACCATGCACTCCAGAGATATTGGTGCAAGCAGTGGCTCGTTAGCGCATTATTGTCCCAGAGAAATGGGCAACATCACCACGCTAGTACTGGTGTCCGACGCTGATTGGTTTGTTCTG
>CALGTJ010000433.1 GCA_937901435.1 uncultured Rhodobacter sp.
ATCATCAATATCCCCACCGGGATTTTCCGCGGGTTCGAGAATATCGGCACCGATTACGGAGTGATCATGGCAGTGCTGGGCGGGGATGACGCGGGGGGCGGCGTGATCTGGGCCCCGCAAGTGATCCAGGAGGCACAGGCCCACGGGCTGATCCTGTCCGAGCACGGCAAGCTATACGACGGCAAGAAGGGCGAAAGCCTGCCTGAGGGCGTCGCGCCGATGCCGTTGCTCAGCGAGGAGGCGCTGAAGGCCATCCCCGAACCGACCACCCGCGATGTGGTGCCCAACCATGTAGCGCGCTATTGGGATATGGTCGCCTTGGCGGATCGCAAACCTGCCATGGTGATTGGCGAGAGCGCAATGCTGCGCGACAAGCCGGGGTTCGAGGTCGGGCTGCTGACGCGCGGATCCTCTACCACTGACATGCACCGCCACGACCGCCCCTCTGTGCTGATGCCTGCCACAGGCCATTGGCGGGTGATCTGGAACCGCAATGACGACTGGGCGGCGGGCGAGGCGGTTTTGGCCCCCGGCGACACCATGAGCGTCCCCGCTGATCTGGACCACACCGCCGTGCCCGCAATGTCGGGGGACGCGGCGCTGTTTCATATCGTGGCGACCGATGATCCTGCCGGACCTACTTGGGTGCCAAACTAAAGGAAGACGCCTATGACCAAGATCCTGACCAGCCACGTCGGCTCGCTGCCGCGCACGCAAGAGGTGGTGGATTTCATTTTTGCCCGCGAACGCGCAGAGGCTTATGACCTCGCGGCTTTCGATGCCTGTATGACGCGCGCCGTGCTGGATACGGTGGCTAAGCAAAAGGCGGCGGGGGTGGATATCGTCAGCGATGGCGAGACCTCCAAGATCTCTTATGCCACCTATGTCAAAGACCGCTATACCGGCTTTGACGGGGACAGCCCGCGCAATGCGCCGGGTGATCTGAAACGCTTTCCCAGCTACCTCAAACGGCTTGCGGCAGAGGGCGGAACGCCGAAATATGCGCGCCCCATGTGCGTTGGAGAGGTCAAATCCAAAGGGCAGGGCGAGTTGGAAAAGGATATCGCCAATCTCAAGGGCGCGATGGCGACCCACGGCATCGCGCGCGGCTTTATGAACGCGGCCAGCCCCGGTGTGATCTCTTTGTTCATGCAAAACGACCACTATCCCACGCGAGAGGCCTATCTGGCTGCGCTGGCCGATGCGATGAAGGCGGAATATGAAACCATCGTGGCGGCGGGTCTGGACCTGCAACTGGACTGCCCCGATCTGGCTCTGTCGCGGCATATGCTGTTCAATGATCTGTCGGATGAAGACTTCATCACGATCGCGGGCGCCCATGTCGAAGCTTTGAACCATGCGCTGTCCGATATTCCGGCAGAAAAGGTGCGCATTCATATCTGTTGGGGCAACTACGAGGGCCCGCATGTCTGCGATATTCCCATGGCCAAGATGTTCGACACACTGATGTCGGCCAAGGCGCGCTATGTGCTGTTTGAAACCTCGAACCCGCGCCATGGCCATGAATGGGCCGTGTTTGCCGACCGCAAGGGCGATATTCCGGACGACAAGGTGCTGGTGCCCGGCGTTGTCGACACCACCACAAATTTCGTGGAACACCCCGAACTGGTCGCGCAGCGTCTGGCGCGGTTTGTGGATATCGTCGGGGCAGAGCGGGTGATTGCGGGCAGTGATTGTGGCTTTGGCACCTTTGCGGGCTTTGGTGCGGTCGATCCAGAGATTGCCTATGCCAAACTTGCCGCCATGGCCGAAGGCGCGGCCCTGCTCGGGGGCTGATCCTAGGCGGGGGGCGCGATGGGCGAGGCGATTTCCACAAGGCAGCCGTTCAGGTCGCGCACATAGGATACCGTTTGGCCCCATGGTTTGACCTTGGGTTCGCTGACCGCCTTGCAGCCAGCGCTGACCGCCTGTGCATAGGCGTTGGGCACATCATCGGTGGTCAGACAAATCTCCCACCCGGCGGGGGGCGTGTCGGGCCTGTTGGGCACAATGTCAAAGCCGTTCATCGCCGCCATGTCATTGGCAGCAAAGGCCAGCGCGGTCGCGCCTGTCTCAAGCTCGGCGTACATATTGCTTTCATGGACAAAGCGCGGCTTTAGACCAAAGGCGCTGCCGTAAAAGGCGACTGTGCCCGGCACATCCGGCACATAGATGATGGTGTATCCCAGTTTCATGACGGCAATCTATCCGCTTGTCTGCCGGGTGTCCTGCCTAAAATGAAGGCAGATCAAAAACGACATCGGGTCGCGGATGGCAAAGCATCGCGCGCAGCTTGGCCTAAGGGTCACGAAATTGCGTGAAAGACGAAGATGCACGAACGTCGAATACCCGAATGGCTGCGCCATGCGCCCGCGCCCTCTGTGCGCGGCTTTGCCATGCTTGCAGGCACCGAAGCGGTGGCGCGCGGCATCCTGATCTCTGTCTTTCCGCTGGTGATGTACAAGGCCCTGCAAGACGCGGTTGTCGTGTCTCAGGTCTATTTTTTCATCGGACTGTGCTCTCTTGCGGCGGGGCTGATGGTGCCCTTTGTGTCGCGTACTGTGCCCCGCCGCTGGGGCTATGTGGGCGGGGCGTCCTGCTTTGTCATAGGGGCGTTGCTGGCGATCCAGGGCTCGCCTGTGGCCACGGTGGCGGCGCTATTGCTGACGACGATTTCGACGGTCATCACCTTTGTCTGTTTCAACGCCTATGTGCTGGATTACATCGCCAAGATCGAACTGGGTCGCTGTGAAACCTCGCGGATGTTCTATAGCGCGCTGGGCTGGACGGTGGGCCCCGCGCTGGGCGTGATCCTGTATCGTTGGTGGGAGCCGGCCCCCTTTCTGGTCGCGGCCTGCGCCTCTGTGGCGATGACAACGCTGTTCCTGATCATGCGCCTTGGCAATGGACGGCTTATCACCAAAAGCCGCACCGCCCCGACCAATCCGCTGGCCTTTTTACCCCGCTTTGCCGCGCAGCCGCGTCTGGTGGTGGGGTGGCTGTTTGCGGTGATCCGGTCCTGCGGGTGGTGGGTCTATGTGGTCTATCTGCCCATCTTTGCAATTGAGGCGGGTCTGGGCGATCAATTGGGCGGGATCGCGTTGTCCTGCTCGAACGCAGCATTGTTCGTCACGCCCTTCATGCTGCGCTGGATGCAGCGTCATTCCATTCGCCATGCGGTGCGCACCGGATTTTTCATCTCGGCCATACTCTTTGCCACGGCCACCGTCTTTTCGGGCCTGCCATGGGTTACCGTGATTTGCCTGATGAGCGCGTCGGTCTTTCTGATCCTGCTGGACGTCTCGGCGGGCCTGCCGTTCTTGCTGGCGGTGAAACCGTCAGAGCGCACAGAGATGTCGGCGGTGTATTCCAGCTTTCGCGATGTCTCGGGGATCCTCACGCCGGGGGTCGCGTGGCTGGTGCTGTTGGTCGCGCCACTGGCCGGAGTCTTTGCCGCAGGGGCCGGGGGGCTGCTGATCGGTTGGGGACTGGCTGGCAATCTGAACAGGCGCCTTGGCCAATCGGGCAAGACCGCGCCGCAGATCGCACCCGCGCCCCATCCGGTTTTAGGATCCGCC
>CALGTJ010000434.1 GCA_937901435.1 uncultured Rhodobacter sp.
AGGCGCCCCACCGGGGTGCGATCCTCTTCCATATCAAGCATCAGATGATACCGCGAAAACATCTGTGACGGAACGCCGAATGCAACGCGTGTTGCCATTTCTTTCGGTGAAACCGACCCGATCGAAATATTCCAGAACATCTATGGCAAAGTTTCGGCCCAGCTTCGTTTGATCCCGATACTCGGCAGTCGTGAAATACCCATCAGCAGAATTTGCAGCCAGCCGCTCAGCAACCACGCCAAGCTTTGCCACGAAGGGCGTTGGCGCATAGCGATTTTTACCAATCAAAACCATTTCGCCTAATCCGCTGGCCGTTTTTAGAGCCGTTTCCAGGGTCTTCACGTCAACTTTCAGATCCGCCGCGGCCTGATGCAGGCTGAGCGGCGTGCCTGACCGTGGCGCAAGTTTAGAGGCCACATGGTCCAGAAGCTGCTGGTCTCGCCCGGAGATCCGGATGCTGTGCGACGGCAAATGAAAGCGGGTGCCTCGACTGTTTAATCGCTGTTCTTCGATCAGGGTGCCAAGCGAATCTTCAAGGATTGAAGTCTCGATGTGCGGCGTGAGCGCCAGTTGAATGTCCTTGACGCTTGCACCGGGCGACATCGGCTTTGAGCGATGAAATCCCTCAACCGCTTTGACAACTTTGGCACCTAGCCTGCGCCATTGTGTTTCGCAGAAAACCCGTTGCTTTGATTGTTGGCCCACCCGCCGCAAACTAAGCGTTTCAATCAACATGTCTAACCGTGGCCCGGGAAGATTGTATGCAACTGAAAACGGAGCAAGCAGGACCCCGGTTTCGCTGCCACCGGTCAGTGCCCTGAGGGCATCAGAGACGTTTTGATGTTGCAAAGCGTTCAGCGCTGCGATCCGGGCGGGCCTTGCGCGCCCACGTTTTGGGGAGAAAGGATCAATCACGCGTCCACCGGCAATCGTGCGTTGGGCAGACTGATCGCGCAGCACGAAAGTGTCGCCATGAACGGCAAAGGCATCCCGCGATACCACCAATTGCGCCAATCCTTGCCCACCCGCAGGGATAGCACCGCCTGACAAAACTGCGACGCGGGCGGACAGATGATCAGCACCGATATGCAGATGGGTGGGTGTCCAGTGTTTTAGCGGACCAGTTTCGCTCGCCAGCACTTGCACCTCGACGTCGATGCGCCGTGTCGGGGCGTACAAGCTGGGATGCATCAGCCAGTTCCCGCGCCGAACCAACGCTTCGCTCAGGCCGCGCCCGGCGATGTTGATGGCACATCTCTCTCCCGCCTTTGCACCATCACTTGCAGTATTGTGCGCTTTGATCCCGCGCACCCGAACCTGGGATCCATCGGTCGAGAGTGTCATGCTTTCGCCGGTACGGACGGCCCCGGAAAAGACCATTCCAGTGACAACCAAGCCAACACCGTTCAGCGTGAACACCCGATCTATGGCCATCCGAAAATGATGCTCGGCTGACCAAGCGCTCGCTTCCTTTACACGTGACGTCAGCGCATTCATCAGCGCCCCAATACCTTGGTTTTTAGGCGCGCAGACCGGATAGATGGTAACGCCCTCATGCCCTGCGGCAGTCAAAAGTCTATCCACTTGATCGGCGACGTCGTACACACGATCAGACGACACGCGATCAATCTTGGTCAGTGCGACGATATACTGGCGAATATCCATGAGGCTCAATATGGCAAGATGCTCACGTGTTTGCGGCATTACCCCGTCGTCAGCAGCAACCACAAGCAAACCCAGTTCGATACCCGCGACACCTGCAAGCATGTTGCGAATGAACTTCTCATGACCGGGGACGTCAACGAACCCCAAAATCGTATTGTCGGGCAGAGTATGATAGGCAAATCCAAGGTCCACAGACAATCCGCGCGCTTTTTCCTCGGGCAGACGGTCAGTATCAATGCCTGTCAACGCCTTGACCAGCTCAGTCTTGCCGTGGTCCACATGTCCTGCCGTTGCTATGATCATGACATCTTCAGATCTTGTAGGTTTCCGACGAACCCCTCTTCGTCTTCAAGACATCTGAGATCAAACCAAAGCGCATCATCGGAAATGCGCCCGATCACTGGAACCGGCAATTCGCGAAAAGCCTTGGCAAGCCTGTTCAACGCAGCACCGGGGCGGCGCAAATCCGGCCGCGTTATCTTGAGAGCAGCGCTTTGCAATCTATCGATTGGCAGGGCCCCGCTGCCCACCTGGCTATGGGTTCGCGAGACCACAATTTCGAATTTTTTGCAACAGTCTTGAAGGACCGAGGCCAAGCGGCCAGCTAACTGTTCGATTTCCACAGGGTTGCGCGTCAAAAGACGCAATGTCGGCAGCTCTTCCACCAGGCACTCGGGGTTGGTGTACAACCTCAGAACAGCTTGCAGGGCCGCCAGGGTAATTTTATCGGGCCGCATGGCCCGGGTCATGGGGTTGCGTTTGAGTTTGTCGATGAGATCGCGGCGGCCCGCAATGATGCCCGCCTGTGGCCCACCTAGCAGCTTGTCACCGCTAAATGTCACCAGATCCGCCCCGGACGCCAAAGCTTCTGTGACAGTTGTTTCGTGCGGGAGATTGTAGGGCTCTAGGTCAATCAAAGTGCCGCTGCCCAAATCCGTGACAAAGGGCAGATTGTAACGATGCGCGATCCCCGCAAGGTCCTCCTCCGAGACGCTTTTGGCAAAGCCTTTTATCTCAAAGTTGCTGGTATGGACCTTCATCAGCAATGCGGTTTTAGGGCCGATCGCAGAGTCGAAATCTGCTTTATGAGTCCGGTTGGTCGTGCCAACTTCCACCAGCTTGCACCCTGCGCGTGCCATGATGTCCGGCATGCGGAAGGCCCCACCGATCTCGATCAACTCGCCCCGTGAAACAGGCACCTCTTTGCGCTGCGCCAGGCTGTTGAGCGTCAGCAACACGGCTGCTGCATTGTTGTTAACAACAAGCGCGCCTTCTGCCCCCGTTAACTGACACAGCAAAGCTTCGGCATGCCTATGCCGATCGCCGCGTTTGCCCGTTTCTAAATCAAACTCCACGTTACTCGCACTGCGGGAAACATCCACCATCGCCTGTATCGCGGATTGAGGCAGAGGCGCGCGGCCAAGATTTGTGTGCAGCACAGTGCCTGTCAGATTATGAACCGGTCGGAGAGAGGGGAGCAGGATATGTTCAATCTCGTGCCTTATCGATTGTATCAGCACCGTCATATCCATAGCTTCACCAGCCAGCACCTTCACGCGCGCCGACGCCAAGATACCCTGCGCACAGCGCTTGACCAAGGCCAGGCCATGATCACGCACGAATTCCTGCACAGCTGGCGTGTTCACAAGGCGATCCACCGAAGGCAGTTGTTTTGGCCTCTCGATGCGTGTCATCTTTACTCCTTCAGACCAGCAGCAATCCCAAAGTGTGTCACGTGATCATATCTTTATAAGCTGCCTCGTCCATCAGGGCATCCAGAACAGCCATATCAGCCAGTTTGATCTTGAAAAACCAAGCCGCACCGGTCGGATCTTCGTTCACCAGACTAGGCGCCTCCTCCAGCGCTTCGTTCACAGCGACAATTTCACCATCATACATAGCCGAAATCTCACT
>CALGTJ010000435.1 GCA_937901435.1 uncultured Rhodobacter sp.
AGGGTTGAAGACGAAGAAGAATGGGATGAAGTAGATCACGGTGCCAATCCGCATCGCCTCAAACCCTGTCTCCATGGGCTGACATTTCGCGACCGAGGAAGCAGCAAATGCGGCCAAGGCGACAGGCGGCGTGATGAATGACAGCATGCCCCAATAGAGCACAAACATATGCACGGCCATTGGGTTCATACCGACTTTGATCAATGCCGGTGCCAGGATAATCGCCAGGAAGATGTAGGCCGCAGTGACTGTCATTCCCATGCCGAGTATGATCGGGGATTTCCCATTTGCGGCTCCTGTCCGATGGTAGCCGAGCCAAATCAGCGCTTTCAAGCATTTTGTGCCTCCAGCTTGGTTCATTGGGTGAGGTGTGGCCAAAAACGGCGGTGATGGTGGCTATAGCGATCCATTTTGAGGCTACCACATCGGTTTTTGGACACAGGTGGCCCGTTACCGCTGATCCGCTCGCCTGCGTGCTTGTTAGGATGCCGCTCATGCAGGCGCTGCCGTGCCGGGCGGTCCACGCAGGCCATTGATCAGGCTCAGGATGCTAGCGAAGACCTTTCGCGGTAGCGCTGCCGCCGCCATTTGGAAAATGGCGTAGCGACCATGGCGAACCAAGCGCGTGCCAGTTTTGATCAACCGTTCGCGCAAACTCGTCAGTGTCCATTTCTCGATGATCTCAGGAGCAGCTAACGTCCGCAAGAAGTTGGCGAGGTTGTAGGCCAATGCGTGAAGCTGAAGCCGCACAGCATTGGCCACGAACTTCATGCAGGAAAGCCGCGTCCATTTGATCGCATATTTGCCCTCTTTGATGTGCTGCTCGGCTGTGCCGCGCCCATTGTAAAAAGCTAGCACCCTCTCGTTGGGCAAGCTTCGATTGGTGACTATGAAGCCAACACGTGGGAATAGCTCGCCCGGATGGAACTCCACCTTGGACACAATCCGGCGCGGCTTTGTCCAGCTCTTCGCCCGATAATGGAAACTGGTGTAGTGGCGCACGACATGGTTCGGCGGACGTCCCGCACGTCGCTTGGTCAGCCAGTCGATTTGCGCGTGCAGTTTGGGATTACCCTTGATGCGGATGGCATAATCCCAACCTTCTGCTTCAAGCTCATCAAACAATGCAGGGAGGGCGAAGGCCGCATCGCCCCGAAACCGGCGTCGGATGATTGAAGGCCGCGCCTTCTGAGAGTAGCGCGCCAAGACAGGCTTCAAAACGTCTTCCCAGCCATGCGCACTGTGCACATTGCCGGGCCGCAGTGCGCTTCGCTCTAAATCACCAAACTGGTTGAACACGAACAGTGGGTGCAGGCACTTCGACTGGAAATGCCCGTTCCACATCGCACCTTCCTGATCGCCGTGAACGGGACTTTCCGAGCTGTCCATGTCCAGAGTGATGACCTTGGGTGGACGCCTATCATGCACAGCGTCTATCCAGCGGCCCGGTAACTCTGCGAGGGCATCGAGGTTCTCGGACTGTGTCAGCATCTCGGTCTCGAACCGACCCATCGCGCTTGCCGAGGCCGCGCCGTTCTTCACCGCACGTCCGCCAACAAGCTGGCGCATGACAGGATCAAGACGAAGTCGGTCAGCGTCATTGACGTCTTCATAGCCAGCCAGACGAGAGAAAATAGATTGACGTAGGAAGCTACCAAACTGGTGACGGCCATTCTTGCCCGTGCGCAGATCGGACATCATGCTGGCCGCTATATCGGTCAGGCCAAGAGCGTCATCGAGTTCGCGATGTAACAGCAGTCCACCGTCAGAACTAATCGAACTTCCCTGAAACGCCAGCTTGATCGTTCGGTCAAACTGAAGCCGCAAAGGCCCCGTTTCCGCTTCACCCGTCGCGTCCGTTGCCAAACTTCCACCCTGCCAAATCTAACTCATTAATACGGAAAGATTATCACGCCTCGCGGCACCGCCAAGCTAAATCTCATATGGGAAATGTGGGATGATGATGCTGCGCGCACGCCGCGTCTTGAAAACAGACATGGTTGTTGTGAACAAGCGTGGCGGCAATGGCGCGCTGGCAATGCAGTATTTCAGTTCGCGCCCGTCTGACGGCTACACCATCATGACCTTCACAAATGGTCATGCATTGACGATGGCTCTGGGCAAAAGCAAGCTCAAGCTTGAGGATATGCGCCCGATCGCGCGTGGCACCAATGATCCGCAGATCCTGATGGTGAACTGTAAAAAGTCCCCGTACAAAAACTCGGATGAATTCCTGGCAGGCGTGCGCAGCACAAAGCTGAAATTCGGCACAACGAATATTGGTGGCCTGGATCACATCACCGCGTATATCTTCGCCAAGCGCGCAGAGGCCATGCAACCGGCCATCGTGCCATTCAAAGGCGGCGGGGAATTGGCGACGCAGCTTGTTGCTGGCTCAATTGACGTTGGCGTCCTAAACCTTTCCGAAGCGTCTGCTCAAATTGAAGCGGGCGACATCTGCCCGATGGTCGTTCTGGCCGCAGATCGCATGGCACCAATCCCCGACGCCAAAACGGCGAAGGAAATGGGCGTGCCGGT
>CALGTJ010000436.1 GCA_937901435.1 uncultured Rhodobacter sp.
TATTCTCTCTGAACCTTCGGTTGTCGCCTATCATGTCAAAGACGGTATCAAACGGGTCCTGGCTGTGGGGGAAGACGCCAAACTGATGTTGGGGAGAACGCCCGGCAGTATTGAGGCAATTAGACCAATGCGCGAGGGCGTCATTGCCGATTTTGATGTCGCAGAGGAAATGATCAAATATTTTATCCGAAAAGTCCATCGGCGCAGCACGTTTTCCAAACCAAAAATCATCGTCTGTGTGCCGCATGGCGCAACTCCGGTCGAGAAGCGTGCGATTCGGCAATCAGTGCTCAGCGCCGGCGCCCGCAAAGCCGGCTTGATCGCCGAACCAATTGCAGCCGCAATTGGGGCCGGCATGCCGATCACCGACCCCACGGGTAACATGGTAGTCGATATTGGCGGAGGCACCACCGAAGTGGCGATTTTGTCGCTCGGAGACATCGTCTATGCACGCTCTGTTCGCGTTGGTGGCGATCGGATGGATGAAGCGATTATCAGCTATCTGCGGCGACAACAGAATTTGTTGGTGGGAGAGGCCACAGCGGAACGAATAAAAACCACCATTGGCACCGCAAGGATGCCAGACGATGGGCGCGGCGCAGCGCTGCAAATCCGAGGAAGGGACCTGCTCAACGGCATCCCAAAAGAGACAGAAGTCACCCAAGCGCAGATTGCAGAGGCGCTCACCGAACCAGTACAAGCAATCTGCGAAGCGGTCATGACAGCACTGGAATCAACACCACCCGATCTGGCAGCTGACATTGTTGATCGCGGGGTTATGCTGACGGGTGGTGGCGCCTTATTGCACGATATGGACCTTGCCCTTCGCGAACAAACCGGCCTCGCTGTATCCGTGGCTGAAGAAAGCCTGAATTGCGTCGCGCTCGGCACTGGCCGGGCTTTGGAATACGAAGACCAACTGCGTCACGCCATCGATTATGACAGCTGATCAAACGCCCTTTTTGTAAAGGGAGCAAACATGCCCCAAGACCTAAGACAATCGGATGAGTTTACCCGACCGCTCAGGCGCATTTTGCAAGCGGTGATTATTCTATGTCTGCTGGGTGTTTTTATGGTCTGGAGGATCGATAGCCCGCGGGTCGAGCGCTTTCGCTCTCATGTCATTGACCGCGTCATGCCCAGTTTCACCTGGGCGATGGCACCGGTTATGGCGATAACGGAACTGGTGCTGAATTTTCAAAGTTATCAAAATTTGT
>CALGTJ010000437.1 GCA_937901435.1 uncultured Rhodobacter sp.
CGTTAAGGGGCCTGTCGCTTCGGGGCCTGAGGGCCCGGCCACTTATCACAGTGCGCGAGGCGGAGTTTGGATATCGGATATGGTCCGACCGGGGGCCTATCGGGGCGCATCGTCGGGATCTGATCGCCCTTGGTGCGATGGGCTTGGCGTGGATCGCGGGCGCGGTGATGTGGTTTGCCCCAGAACTGGCGCAAAGCGAGCCTTCGGTCTGGATCAAGGGGGGGATCAGCCTTTTGTTGCTGGCGGGCACCTGTCTGGTGGTGTTGCGCAATCGCAGTTGTGGGCAGTTCGTCATCGATGTGGATCTGAGCAAGCGCGTTTTGCGCTTTGGGGTGCAAACTGCAGGCGGCAAAGAGAAAATCCAGTGCGTGGCCCGGTTTGGAGAAGTGTCCAGCCCGATGGTGAAGCGGGCGATCAAGGAAGGCGAGAAAGGCCGTCTGTTGGTAAAGGTGGCCGGACGGGAAGAGCCGTTGTTGCTGGCCGCGGGGGATGAGTTGACCTTGCTGGCCGTGCATGACCGATTGGTCAATGATCTGCGCCCGATAGAGGCGCGCATGGCCAGCCATGGCGTGTGGGACCGCAAAACTGCGCCGGTCAGCCGCCGCAAAAAGGTGTTTCCGGCGCTGGGGCCAAGCGAAATCTCTGCGTGACGCCTTGCAAGTGCTCTGGCGCGCACCCCGGAGATATCTGAGACACGCCCGCCCTGTTCTGGCCCGCTGCTGTTCTGGCCCGCCCGCTTTTTTAGCCCGCCCGCTGTTTTGGGCGGGTTTTGCGTTTTGGGGGCCAAGCTGATTTGCGGGCTGGGAATTGCACCCGCCCCACGGTCGCGCTATGGGGCGTGCTCTGATCAGAGGAGGGGTCGATCATGGCAAGAGCATTCATATTTCCCGGACAGGGCGCACAGACCATCGGAATGGGGCGTGCCCTGGCAGAGGCCTATCCGGCAGCGCAGGCGGTGTTTGACGCGGTGGATGACGCGCTTGGGGAAAAATTGAGCGCACTGATCTGGGAGGGTGAGGCCGAGGCCTTGCAACTGACGCAGAACGCTCAACCCGCACTTATGGCGACCTCGATGGCGGCGATGGCGGCGTTAGAGTCCGAGGGCGTGGCCGTGACGGCGGCGGATTACGTGGCGGGTCATTCGCTGGGCGAATATTCGGCACTGGCGGCGGTGGGGGCGATTTCGCTGGCCGACACGGCGCGACTG
Organism: uncultured Rhodobacter sp.; assembly: GCA_937901435.1. Next base: position 1,208 of record CALGTJ010000437.1, read on the forward strand.
TTGCGCATTCGCGGCCGCGCCATGCAGGCAGCGGTGCCTGTGGGTGTTGGTGCGATGGCGGCCCTGCTGGGGCTGGACTTTGCGACGGTGCAAGAGATCGCCGCCGAGGCGGCACAGGGAGAGATCTGCGCGGCGGCCAATGACAATGATCCGGGGCAGGTTGTGGTGTCCGGGCACAAGGACGCGGTCGAGCGCGCGGTCGAGATCGCCAAGGCGCGCGGGGCCAAGCGCGCGGTTCTGCTGCCGGTGAGCGCGCCGTTTCACTGCGCCTTGATGCAGCCTGCCGCCGACGCCATGGCAGAGGCTTTGGCGGGGGTCGAGATCACATCGCCCGTGGTGCCCTTGGTGGCGAATGTGCTGGCTGATGTGGCCAGCGATCCCGATCAGATCCGCGCGCTGCTGGTGCAACAGGTCACAGGCTCGGTGCGCTGGCGCGAGAGCGTGGCGTTTTTGGTGGCGCAGGGTGTCACCGAGACATGGGAGATCGGTGCCGGCAAGGCGCTAAGCGGGATGGTGCGCCGGGTGGAACGCTCGATTGCGGTCGGGAATGTCGGCACGCCCGAGGATGTGGTGGCGGCCAAGGCGGCGCTGGTCTGATCTTTATGGCAAAATGCCTAGAATGCGGACATAAGTGTGCAAGGACGAAAGATAGCGGTTTTGGCTATCGGGAAGCGGGATAGAGACTATGGATCTAAGTGGCAAAAATGCGCTGGTCACGGGCGCTTCGGGTGGTATTGGTGCGGCGATTGCGCGGCAGTTGCATGGGGCTGGGGCGACCGTGGGTCTGAGTGGAACGCGGCTGGAGCCGCTCGAGGCGCTGGCGGGGGAACTGGGCGAGCGGGCGTTTGTGCTGCCGTGCAACCTGAGTGACGCAGAGGCGGTCGAGGCGCTGCCAAAGCAGGCGGCAGAGGCCATGGGATCGGTCGATATTCTGGTGAACAACGCTGGAATCACCCGTGACAACCTGTTCATGCGAATGAAGGACGAGGAATGGTCGCAGGTTCTGGATGTGAACCTGACGGCGACGATGCGTCTGTGTCGCGGCGTTCTGCGCGGCATGATGAAGGCGCGCTGGGGGCGGATCATCAACATTGGCTCTGTCGTGGGATCGACCGGAAATCCGGGGCAGGTGAATTACGCGGCGGCCAAGGCGGGGCTGATCGGATTGTCCAAATCGCTGGCCTATGAGGTGGCGAGCCGGGGAATCACCGTCAACACGGTCTCGCCGGGGTTTATCACCACGCCGATGACCGACAAGCTGACCGATGATCAGAAGATGGCCATTCTGGCGCAGGTGCCCGCCGGGCGCATGGGAGAGGCTGACGAAGTCGCTGCGGCTGTGGCGTTTCTGTCGAGCGTTGAGGCAAGCTACATTACAGGCTCGACCTTGCATGTGAATGGCGGTATGGCGATGTTCTGAACTCGCTCTGTCAGCGGTGACAAAGCGTTTGCCTATCTATAACGATGTGGTATAGGCGGCGCAGTTTTTGCCGGGGTCGTCTATGCGGCTTGGCAACTGCCGCGTTACAGCGGGCTATCGAAACGGCCCTGATGGGCAGGACACCAGCGGGCAAGACCCTTAGGAATGTGAGGACATAATATGAGCGACGTCGCAGAGCGCGTTAGGAAGATCGTTGTGGAGCACCTCGGCGTAGAGGAAAGCAAGGTCGTGGATAACGCCTCTTTCATCGATGACCTTGGCGCGGACAGCCTTGACACTGTAGAATTGGTTATGGCGTTCGAAGAAGAGTTCGGCATCGAAATTCCGGACGATGCAGCTGAAACGATTCAGTCGTTCAGCGATGCCGTCGGGTTTATCTCTAAGGCGACAGCCTGATCTATTGGTCACACGGTTTGCAACGGCGCCCCAAGCGGGCGCCGTTTTGCGTTCGAGGGTGTCTGTTGTAAAATTGGGGGTGCGAGGCGCGCCCGCTTGATGCT
>CALGTJ010000438.1 GCA_937901435.1 uncultured Rhodobacter sp.
ATGTCTCGGTGCGAAATCCGCAGACCGAGACCACGACGTTTTGCATCGGGTTGATGTTGCGCGACGCAATCGATTGCAGCGCCACCACGATCTGCGCCGCGACCAGGGTCGTATCCACGCCCTTATGGGGCATCGCGCCATGCCCGCCCTTGCCGCGCACCGTGATCTCGAACTTGTCCGGCGAGGCCATCTGTGGCCCGGTGCGCACCGCGAATTCGCCAAGCGGAATTCCGGGCATATTGTGCATCCCATAGATTTCCTCGACGCCCCACCGGTCCATCAAGCCCGCGTCGATCATAGCACGTGCGCCGCCGCCGCCCTCTTCGGCGGGTTGGAAGGCCAGCACGACCATGCCGTCAAAATTACGCGTCTCTGCCAGATATTTCGCGGCCCCCAGCAGCATAGAGGTATGCCCGTCGTGACCGCAGGCGTGCATTTTTCCGGGAACGGTCGAGGCGTGCGGCAGGTTGGTTGCCTCGTAGATCGGCAGGGCATCCATATCGGCGCGAAATCCGATGGTTTTGCCAGATCGGCCAGATGCGTCAGAAGTCCCAGATCGGCCAAGGATCACCCCGACCACACCGGTTTCGCCAAACCCGGTTACAACCTCGTCGCAGCCGAACTCCCGGAGTTTCTCGGCCACAAAGGCCGCTGTGCGATGCTCTTGAAACCGCAATTCGGGATGGGCGTGAAGATCGCGCCGCCAGGCTGAAATCTCTGGCAGCATTTCGGCAAAGCGGTTCAGAACAGGCATCGGTTTTCTCCAGTCAGGGGCATGTTCAGCCTGCGTCGAGTTCACAGCAGAGGCAAGATGTGCCGCGCCGAACTGGGGACGAATCATAGCCTGGTCCAGTGATTATTCCGGCTTGGGCGACGGGTGACATCGGATCTTTCCCCGAAAGACCGCAAAAGTCACATCTGCCGGGTGCCCCGCCTGTCGCCAGGATCAGGCGCGGTACAGGCCGACAGCGGCGATGGCCACCTCTGCCTGAAATTCCCGCCCGATGCCCAGCACACCGATCCTGCGCAGATGTCTGGGATCAAATGGCACGTCGGTCTTATGCGGCAGGAACCTGTCAAAGGGCAGCCGGAGGGTTTGCCACTCGGGCAAGGGCGTCACCTCGGTTCGAAACGACTGCCATGGCCGGGTCAATTGATCTGTGCGCAGGCGGATGTCATAGCCTTCACCATTGCCACAAAGCTGGACTTCCAGCCCGTCCCAATCGCTGGCGTTGAAACCGCTTCCATCGGGGCGCAGGTCAAAGGCGATCTGCACAAAGCCACCGTTGTTGTCGAGCGACACGCGCCCGCGCAAAACCGCCGCCATGCGTCCGTGATAGGTGTCGTGGCGCAGGCCCCCGTCCGACACGCCGCCCATGACCCCATCGGCCACATACTCCCAGTCTGGATTGAACTCCATGCGCTGATCTTGCCCTTTTCCTGACAGCCGCAAACTGCACGGCCAAACTTTCGCGCGCCCAAAGGCGCAGGCAGGGCCCGCATCGACCCTGCCCTTTTTTGCGCGACCCCGCCTATGGCATCAACTGGCCGCCGTTGACCTCGATCGTCTGGCCGATGATGTAGCCCGACAGTGCCTCAGAGGCCAAGAACATATAGGCGCCCACGCAATCCTCGGCCACGCCAAGCCGCCCCTGCGGCACCGTCGCCTGCATCGCCTCAAGCTGCGCTTTGGTCGAATATCGCTCGTGGAACGGCGTGGTGATAACACCCGGCGCCACGGCATTCACGCGAATTCCATCACCGATCCATTCCTTTGCCATCCCGCGCGTGATGTTGGAAACAAAGGATTTGGACGACCCATACAGCCCGGCCCCGTTGCTGGCCCCGTTGCGTGCGGCAATCGAGGTGGTGTTGATGACGAACCCGCCCTGCTTTTTCAGATAGGGCAAGGCCGCCTTGGACGCCACCAGCACAGAGCGCGCGTTAAGGTCCATGATCTCGTCATAATCGGTGTCGGTCACATCGCCGTAGGCGATCCGTTTCACCATGCCGCCCGCGTTGTTGATCAACCCGTCCAGACCGCCAAAACCTTCGGCAATCTCGATCACGGCGTCGCGCAATTCTTGCGAATTGCAGGCGTCCGCACGCACAAGGGCGACCGTGCCACCTGCGGCTGTGATCTCTGCGGCCAGCGCCTCTGCGGCGTCTTTGCTGGAGTTGTAATGCAGCCCCACTTTTGCCCCCTGCGCGGCAAAAGCACGGGCCAACGCCGCCCCGATGCCGGTAGAGGCACCGGTAATCAGAACAGATTTTCCGGAAAACTCCGGGAAGGAAAGAGAGGCAGTCGTCATCGTCGGGATCCTTTTTGGACATGAAAAGCTGTAGGTGGCGCGGTCACAACGCGATGCGCCTGACCTGTCGGACAACAGATGTGTGAAAGCGCATACAGCACTATTGCGTGAATCTGCAACTTGCTACAATACTTAGCGACATAATCAGCGTTTTGCGTAAAATTTCACAATCCTGGGAGGAAGACATGAAGAATTTAGTAGGCGCAGCCCTTGGGTGCAGCATGTTCGCACTGGCCGCAGGGCCGGGGTTTGCCACCGAACTGGTCGGCGCGGTGCAGTTCAACGAAGACCACGCCTTTACCAAGGCGCTGCGTGAATTCGAACGGGTGGCCGGCGAATGCTCGGGCGGATCGCTGACCTTTGACCTTCACCTCAATTCCGAACTCGGTCTGGAAAAAGACTATTTCGAGAACATGAGCCAAGGCATCGCCGTCGATTACGCCATCGTCAGCCCGTCCCACATGTCGACCTTCTCGCAGAAGGCACCTTTGATGGACATGCCGTTTCTGTTCCGGGATCTGGATCACTGGAACGCGGTGATGGAACAGGACGCGCTGGCCCCACTGGCGGCGGATGTGCTGGAAAAGGCCGATGTGCGTCTGATTGGCTATGCGGGCGGCGGCACACGGCAGTTGATC
>CALGTJ010000439.1 GCA_937901435.1 uncultured Rhodobacter sp.
GCGCACGATCCGCCCGCCGATCAGAAACGTATCACCGGGGGTCAGGGTGGCTGCAAAATCCTCTTGGACCTCGCCCAACTGTTTGCCGCCACGCATCCGCACTTTCATCATGTCAGCGTCCATGATCGTGCCGATGTTCATCCGGATCCGCTGCGCCGCGCGTGGATCACGTAATTGCCATGCACCGTCGGGCCGTTGCAGCAGACGCTGCCAGCGATCATAGGCGCGCAGGGCATACCCCCCGGTGGCGACGAAATCGAGGCAGGCGTCGAAATCCGCACGGCTGAGGGCGCTGAAGGCCCCGGCCGAGGTGACCTCGGTATAAAGGTCATCCGCCTGAAACGGCCCGGAACAGGCGGTAATCAGAATATGCTGGCACAGCACGTCGCGCGGCCCTGGCCCGCGCGCGTCGCCATCCAGTTGATGCGCCTTGGCGGCCTGCAAGGCGGCGATGCATTCGACCACCTCAAAGCGGTTTGCCGGTACCAGAATAGCCTTGGACGGCGCGTTATAGCGATGATTTGCCCGCCCAATCCGCTGGATTAGGCGTTTGACGTTCTTGGGCGCGCCCACCTGAATGATCAGATCCACATCGCCCCAGTCTATGCCCAGATCCAGCGTCCCGGTGCAGACAATGGCCCGCAAAGCGCCCGCGACCATGGCGGCCTCGACTTTTAATCGCTGGTCCTTGTCCAGTGATCCGTGATGGATCGCAATGGGCAAGCCGTCTTCATTGGCAAGCCACAGATTGTGAAAGAAAATCTCTGCCTGCGCGCGGGTGTTGTGAAAGATCAGCGTGGTCTTGTGGGCCTTCACCGCCTCTAGCACCGCAGGGATCGCATAGGCGGCACCTCCTCCCGCCCAAGGCGGGCGGTCCTCGGTGCGCAGCATCGTGATGTCGGGGTCCGGGCCGGACTCTGCCAGCAGGACCTCGCAGGGGTCGGGATGACGCGCGAGCAGATGCGCAATGGCCTGCGGATCCTCAACCGTGGCCGACAGGCCGACGCGGCGCATTTTGGGGCACATCGTCTGCAACCGCGCCAGCGCCAGCATCAATTGATCGCCCCGCTTGCTTTCGGCCAGCGCGTGGATCTCATCGACGATGACCCGTTGCAGCCCGGCGAACATGCGCGGCGCGTCATCATAAGACACCAGCAGGGCAAGGCTTTCAGGTGTGGTCAGCAGGATATGGGGCGGATCGGCGCGCTGGCGCTTCTTTTGCGTGGCAGAGGTGTCGCCGGTGCGATCCTCGACCCTGATCGGCAGGCGCATTTCGGCAATCGGTGTACCCAGATTGCGTTTGATATCTGCCGCCAAGGCTTTGATCGGCGAGACATAAAGCGTGTGGATGCCGTGATGCGCGCCATCTGCCAGTTCCACCAGAGAGGGCAGAAACCCGGCCAGCGTCTTGCCACCCCCCGTCGGCGCAATCAGCAATAACGCCGGGTCGCGCGCACGGGCCAGCATATCGCGCTGATGCGGGTGCACCGACCAGGCGCGCGCGGTGAACCAGTCGTCAAACTTCTGTGGGAGGTCGTTCATGCGGGGACGCTACAGGCCCCTGTCAGATCCTTCTAGAACGGATTTACCTTGCTCGGAATTTTCGGGATAATTCGTGCGTAATACTTAGTGCACGATTTTTTCTTCCTTCACGAACATGTTCGCCCAGGCCCTGTCAATCAAGTCTGGCGTCATGTGATAGGGCATCCCTTCGAACTCGCAAATCGCGATCATCTGGTCGATCAGGAAGATCGGCTGATAATTTGCATAGACATTGTCGATGGTTGGATATTTTTTGCGGATCAAATGCACCAGCGCATCCTCGCTCAGCGGCATTTTCTTTTTCTTGGCCACAAGCGAGAAGATCTTGAGAAAGTCTTTCTGGTTTGGCCCATCGATCTTGATCTTGTAGAAAATCCGCCGCAACGCCGCCTTGTCGAAGATATCGTTCGGGTGGAAGTTGGTGGAAAAGATAACCAGCGTGTCAAACGGCACCTCGAATTTTTCGCCCGACTGAAGCGCAAGGATGTCTTTGCTCTCTTCCAGCGGAACGATCCAGCGGTTGATCAGGGCCTGTGGCGGTTCGGCCTGACGACCAAGGTCGTCCACGATGAAGACGCCGCCTGTTGATTTCAACTGCAACGGCGCCTGATAGGTGCGCGAGGTCGGATTATAGACCAGATCGAGCATGTCCAGCGTCAGTTCGCCGCCCGTGATCACGGTCGGACGTTTGCACAGCACATAACGGCGATCCCAGCGGTTCGTGGTCAGGCGCAGAACAGAGGCGTCCTGATCGGCATTTTCGCACAGCGTATGCACGATCGGGTCATAAACCGTGATGACCTGACCGGAATAAAAGATTGCGCGGGGTACATAGATCGTGTCGCCCAACGCGTCGCGGATCCCGTTTGAGATCGACGATTTCCCGTTGCCGGGAGGGCCATACATCAGGATGGATCGACCGGCACTGACCGCAGGCCCAAGGTTGTCGATCAACGAGGGTGGCAAGACCAGATGGCCCATGGCCCCCAGCAGTTGCGCGCGGGTGATCTGGATGTTGCGGATCGACTGGCGCTTGACCTGTTGGGCGTAAATCTCCATCGGGACGGGCATCGCGCCGTAATATTCCGATTGCGACAGCGCATCCAAAGCCCGCGCCTTGCCACCATCAGACAATTGATAGCCCATTTCGCTGCCGGACGAGGCGTGCAGCGTACCCGTGGCCTCGACCAGTTTCTGGGTGCGGGCCAGATCGATCAATTCCTGTGTGACCGGAACCGGCAGGCACAGCACTTTGGACAGGGCTGACACCTCTTCCAGATTGCGCCGGAACATGGTTTTCAACAGAATGTCACGCATCAGAACCATTGACAGCCCGGTTTCCGCCAAAGTTTTTGGCGCTGGCGGATCAAAGACAGATTGTGTCTGCATGTTTATCGAATTTGCTCCGGTTATCTTTTGCTTGCACGGCTTTAACCCGTAATTACTCACCCCCCATTTTGAGAGTGTGCGTCTCAGGCGAGGGTTTGGTT
>CALGTJ010000440.1 GCA_937901435.1 uncultured Rhodobacter sp.
GGCGTTCAAGCCGATTGACGTGGCCATGTACCACCCGGACGCCCGCGCGTGGGAGGTGACACGAAACGGCGAACACATGGCGGTTTTCGTCGGCGATTATTTCGCGCGCGGATCCAAGCGCTCTGGCGCGTGGTGCTCTGCGATGCGCTCGCAACAGCGTCTGGCGGGCGATATCCGCCCCATTGTCGTGAACGTTTGCAACTTTGCCAAGCCAAGCGCCGGAGAACCTGCGCTGCTTAGCTACGACGATGCCCGTACGCTGTTTCATGAGTTCGGACACGCCCTGCACCAGATGCTGAGCAATGTGACCTATGAAAGCATCTCGGGCACCTCTGTGGCGCGCGATTTTGTGGAACTGCCCAGCCAGCTCTACGAGCATTGGCTGGAGGTGCCAGAGGTGCTGGCCGAATTTGCCACCCATGCGGATACCGGTGCGCCGATGCCAAAGGATCTGCTGGATCGGCTGCTGGCCGCCTCAACCTATGACTCTGGGTTTTCGACGGTGGAATATGTCGCCTCTGCGCTGGTGGATCTACGGTTCCACAGTGGCGCGGCCCCCGCCGATCCGATGGCGCAACAGGCCAGTATCCTTGCCGATCTGGGAATGCCTCGCGCGATCACCATGCGCCACGCGACCCCGCATTTTGCACATGTGTTTTCGGGCGACGGATATTCCAGCGGATACTATAGCTACATGTGGTCCGAGGTCATGGATGCGGATGCCTTTGAGGCCTTCGAAGAGGCGGGCGGGGCGTTCGATCCAGCTATGGCCAAAAAGCTGGAACAGTTCATCCTGTCCGCGGGCGGGTCAGAAGAGGCGGATGCGCTTTACACCAAATTCAGGGGCAAGATGCCGGGGGTTGAGGCGCTGCTGAAAGGGCGGGGTCTGCTGGACGCGGCGTAGAAAGGACTACACCGGGTCTTTGTGGATGATCACGTCGGTCTGCGGATAGGCGTCCAGAATGGCATGGCGCAGACCCGCGCCGATGTAATGCGCATCATATAACGTCTGCGCGCGGTCCATTTCCAGATGCAGGTTCACAAAGACAACGCTACCGGCGGTGCGGGTCTTGAGGTCGTGAAACCCTTTGACGCCGGGCCAGTTGCGCACAAGATCTTCGATCCCGGCGATCATCTCTGGATCGGCGGCGCGATCCATCAACGCGTCCCATGCGCCCTTGCCGATGCGAATGGCGCCCACGGCCAGAATGGCGGCGGCCCCAAGGGCCACGATGCTGTCAATCTGACCCAGCCCCAACCATGCCGAGGCAGCAAGGGCGATGATCGCGCCAATGTTGGGGATCAGATCGCCCATGTAATGCAGCTGATCGGCCTTGATCACCCGGTTGCCCGTGGTGCGGATTACATGGCGCTGCCACAGAACCAGCCCAAGCGTCAGGACAATCGACAGAATCATCACCGCGATGCCCCGGCCTTCGCCGACGATGGGCGAGGGTGGTCCCGCAATCAGGCGCGCGATAGACGCCCATGTGATGACAATGGCAGAGACGATAATGAACAGAGACTGCCCAAGGGCGGCCAGATCCTCGGCAGAGCTATGGCCAAAGGCGTGATCCTCGTCTGGCGGGCGCGCGGCATAGATGATCGCGGCCAGCCCGCCCAGCGAGACCATCAGATCCAGCGCACTGTCCGCCAGACTGGCTGCAACAGACAGCGCGCCCGTTTCGCTTAGCGCCCAAAGCTTGGCGACCACAAGGATCAGCGCGACACAGGCCGACATAAGCCCGGCAGACAGGTTCAAACGAGTGGGGGAAGGCGTTGTCACGATGACTCCTTGAACTTGAGCAGTGAGATAGCAGACAGAGTCGCGCAACAAAAAGCAATGCGACACGCGATCTTTTGAGCGCAGGTCGACTATGCAGCTACACTATGCCGTCGCCATTGATCCGTAGTACCCTATATGAAATCTGTGACCCTGACTGCCAATAGCGGAAGCCCCTTTTGCCTCAAACGCTCAAACAAACCCTTGTCGGACTGATCGCCGTTGTTCTGGTCGGTCTGTCGGTGTTCATGCTGGAACGCGAGCGCGCGGGCCTGAAGATATCTGATCTCGACATCGGCACAACGCCTGCAACGCTCTATCAGGGTTTGGGTGCGACGGGTCCGGTGGTGGTGGTGGCGCATGGGTTTGCTGGGTCGCGCCAGATCATGCAGGCCTATTCCCTGCGACTGGCGCAGGCGGGCTATCGCGTGCTTGCCTTTGACTTCGAGGGGCACGGGCGCAATCCCCGCCCGATGAGCGGGGATGTCAGTTCTGTTGATGGCACGACGTCCCTGCTGGTCGCGGAAACACAGCGCGTGATCGCAGTTGCACGGGGCTTGCCGGATGTGACGGGCCTTGCGATTCTGGGTCACTCGATGGCGACGGATATCATCGTGCGCGCCGCGCTGGCAGAGGCCGAGGCGGGACGCCCGCTTGATGCTATCGTGGGAATTTCGATGTTCTCGCAGGCCGTGACGGCAGAAGTGCCGGATCGGTTGTTGATCATCACAGGTCAATGGGAAGGCCATCTACGCAAGGCGGCGCTGGACGCGGTGCGTTTGGTTGATCCGGCCGCGGGCGAAGGCGATCTTGCAGTATCGAGCGATGTGATGCGGCGCGCTGTTGTTGCGCCGCATGTGGAACATGTGGGCGTTTTGTTCAGCCCCACAGCAGTCAATGCGGCACAAGACTGGCTTGATACGACCTTTGGGCGCGAAAGCACCGCAGAGGCCGGGCGCATGGGGCTTTGGATCCTTACGCTTCTGGGTGGGATCGTAATGGGGTTTTATCCGCTGGTCGGGCTTTTGCCCAAAGGTCCGCCTGTGCCTGCGATCTCTGCCAAGCGGTTCTTGCTGGCCTGCCTTCTGCCGATGATCGTGACCCCGCTGTTGCTGGTGCCTGTGTATGCCAATTTTCTACCGGTGCTGGTGGCTGATTACATGATGCTGCATCTGGCGCTGTTGGGCGTGCTGCAACTGGCCGTCCTGCGGATTTGGACGCGCCCGGCCTTTGGCGTGCTGATCCCCGC